>PHDH01000311.1 GCA_002840935.1 Bacteroidetes bacterium HGW-Bacteroidetes-21
CCTGATAACGCCATCAAAGAGAGTCTGCAACGTATAGAATCTGCCGTTAAAAACTGCGGATACCGAATGCCCGGAAGAAAACTCATTATTAATCTTGCCCCGGCAGATATTCGTAAAGAAGGCTCCGCTTTCGATCTTGCGATGGCTATCGGTGTGCTGGCATCTTCCGACCAGATTACGCCAGAACAACTTGATCAATATGTTATTATGGGAGAACTATCGCTCGACGGCACACTCCTCCCCGTAAAAGGAGCCTTACCCATGGCCATCCAGGCACGCAACGATGGCTTTAAAGGACTGATACTTCCTGAATTTAATGTTCGCGAAGCTGCTGTAGTCGAAGGATTGGATGTATATGGCATGAAAAGTCTCACAGAAGTTATCAGCTTTTTTGCCGAAGATAAGAAGCAAGAACCAGTCAAAGTGAACGTGGCGGAAGAATTCGAAAAGACATACACCGGTTATCCTTTTGACTTTTCGGATGTCAAGGGGCAGGAAAAACAATGCTGGCCAAACGTATTCCCACCATTTTACCCCCACTGACACTCGACGAAGCGGTAGAAACCACAAAAATACATTCGGTAGCTGGTCGTATAGACAGAAACACCTCACTCATTACCTTACGCCCTTTTCGTTCACCTCACCATACGATAAGTGATGTGGCTCTTGTAGGTGGAGGGACTTATCCCCAGCCTGGTGAAATATCCCTGGCTCATAACGGGGTTCTTTTTCTGGACGAACTTCCTGAATTTAAAAGAACAGTGCTGGAGGTCATGCGTCAACCTCTCGAAGACCGGGTGGTCAGCATCAGTCGCGCCCGTATGGCCATAGATTATCCTGCTGGCTTTATGTTGGTAGCATCGATGAATCCCTGCCCCTGCGGATATTTCAATCACCCCGAAAAAGAATGCCTTTGTTCGCCTCCCATTGTACAAAGATATCTGAGTCGTATCAGCGGCCCCCTTCTCGACAGAATAGATATACACCTCGAAGTTGTTCCTGTGCCATTTGACAAACTGTCGGGCGACAATTCCAAAGGCGAAAACTCGGCCGATGTAAGAAAACGTGTAAGTGAAGCCCGTAAAGTCCAATCGCTCCGATACAAAGGGGTTAAAGGCATGTTTTGTAATGCACAGATGACCAGCAAGGACTTATCACGCTATTGCCAGCTAGACAACGACTGCCAGCAATTACTGAAAATAGCCATGAACAAGTTAGGACTCTCGGCCCGCGCATACGACCGCATCCTGAAAGTATCGAGAACTATTGCCGATCTGGATGCCAGCGAAGCCATACAAACAACACATCTGGCCGAAGCTATTCAATACCGAAGTCTGGACCGTGAAGGTTGGGGCGGATAGATATTATTGCTAATATATAGGATTTATTAAGTTCATTTTTTTATTTAGTTTTTCGCATATAATGCTTAAAATGAAAATGTTTTGAAATTTATTCAAATATTACTTGATAAGAATTTTTTCTGACCAAATTATTTGATTTGTAATATCCAAAATATTAAACAAATACATTCCTGATTTGAACTCATTATTATTGATTTCATAATCATCACAAATGAATTCTCTTTTTATTAATGATCCTTTAATATTATATATTTCAAGTATGAACTGTTCTTGTAAAATCTTGTTGTTAATTTTAATAAAAGACTTGTTAACTACAGGATTTGGGGCTAATGTTATCTCTCTTTGCCGAGAGTTTATTAAATCATTGTTAGAGATGATGTAACATGTAGAATTTGTTTGATAATGTGTGTATTTTAAAGTATCATTTTCAGTAAAACATAATAAGAAGAAATAGTCGCGACCAACCATTCCGTCATAATTTCTGAGCATACCACTCATGCTGCCCATTGTTTCTACCCATTGTTCTACATCATAATTGCCACTTGTATCAATACATAAATGAATTCTTTTTTGCATCAAATTCCCAACCAGAAAACTATCAATGTTACAAACATAATATGTCATTTCTCTATAGACTAGATTTGTGTATCCATATAATTCACTAACATGAATAGTATCTCCCAAATGTGCGCCAAAATCATACATTAGCTTTTCAGAATCAATTTCATTTTTTCTGTAAAATACTCTACCAACAGAGTCTTCTCTTATAAAACCATGAATACTCCAATATTCCTGAAAGGCATCTGTAGAGTACATTACTTTTTTATATTGAATAGTGTCTATAGTTGTATCTCTTTCAAATTTAATAAATTCAGTTGATGAGTTTGGGGACATATACTGATTATTGACGGTACTCCAAACTCTTGTACTATCAACTAGTATCTGACTATTCACAAGGGAACATGAAAACAATATTGAAATTGTAAAAAGTAATACTTTCATTTGAGTTTAATTATTTATGGTTGTCATAATTAATAGCAAATATAAAAAAATAACATCACAAATGTGATCTATTGAAACTTATTAAGAGGACTTTAGATTTGACAACTTTTGAAATTTGTCAAATCTGATAGCTCAAATCGGAAAGCTTTACATTCCCGAAATCTTCACTTTGTAGCCCTTTTCCAATAATATTTGAGTGATTTTCTGTCTGAAATCGCCCTGGATCATTATCTCGCCTTCTTTTACCGTTCCTCCAACACCACAACGGGTTTTGAGAAACTTGCCCAGATCGTTTAAATCTTCTTCGGTTCCAACAAAACGTGTGACGAGAGTCACTGCTTTCCCGCTCCGGTTTCTTTTATCCAGCATAACAATTAAGTTCTGCTGTTGGGGAGGCAGTGTTTCTATGGTGTTTTCAGATTCATCCGACGCAAATTTAAAATCGGGATTGGTTGAATATACTATGCCTTTTTTGTCTTTGTCTTTTCCCATCTTACTCAGGTTTTCCAGCCCTAATGCCAAGAATACAAATATCATCCAATTGCTGATAGTCTCCCTTCCATTCGTTGAATTCTTTAATCAGCATTTCCTTTTGATCTGTCATAGGTTGACGGGCCATATTGATTAACAGGTTCTTTAAACGCCGTGAACTGAATTTTTTATAGTCTTTCCCTCCAAACTGATCCTGCAATCCGTCGGACATCATATAAAAACAATCCCCGGGTTCAACCTGTATAACCTGCTGAGTAAAAGGCTCCATGCGAAGATATACCCCAATGGGCATTTTATCTCCTTTATATTCTGTCAGATGGCTTTCATCTACATCTGCTCCGGCAACCGATTTGAATAATGGTTGAACAATGTCAGCACTTTTAAGTCCAGGTGCTACAGGCCAGGAATTACCAGCAAGAGTATCATCTATCTGCAGCATTTTATGCTTTACATGATACAGGGAATTATTTGCTCCGGCAAACTGTAGCTCGTTGGTCTCA
>PHDH01000019.1 GCA_002840935.1 Bacteroidetes bacterium HGW-Bacteroidetes-21
CTTCGCAATAAGCAAGTGTTTGTTCATTCTTATAATTAGCCACATAATGCTTAGTCTCTTTTAATGTCAACGCATTGTTTCCATCCACGGCATCTCCTACAGGTTGACCCTGATAATTAAAATCGGGAGTAGAAAAATAAGGTACTCTTATATGTGATATCCCATCAGCAAAATAAGATCCTGATTCGTAGGTCATAATACTGCAATACTGTCCTAAATCATTTCCTGTCCAACGCCATCCAGCCGACCATGTGTTTGCAGCCCAATCGGTCCAGGTTGTAGGACCGGGTTGTGTATTCTGATCTTTATGATGATGTCCACCCGTATTGTGCCCCATTTCATGAATAGTAGTATATGTCCAACTGGCTTGTTGCACTCTTGAAATAGAAAAAGCAATATCTGCTTTCCCCGATTTGGTGGTTAATAGCCATCCCAATCCACCTGTATTCTCTTCAAGCGTAAAAAAAACAACAACGTCTGCAGCATATGTATTTCTTAATGTATGAACCTCATCGATAATTCCATCCCCATTCGTTGTTAATGCATCCAAATCATCACTGGCTGTTACTTCGGTGTAAGTCACCTGTTCTGAATGTACCAGATTATAAACAATACCTAAATCACTGTTTTGAGAAGCAAGATTTGCTTTATCTATAGCAGCTGCCATCGTTGAATTTATACTTCCTTCGTTTGAACTAGCCCAAGCTGCGGCGGCTGGAGTATAAACTATCATAATATCAATAACAGCAGGATCGTCAACACCCAAACGAATAGTATTAAAACCAATATTATTAATGGGTTGATTGATTGAATTTTTATTATTGTTTATTTGAGGATCATCAGAATTTAACGGCTCCTCGTTTTCTAAGGGCATATCATTTTTAACTAAAGGTTCGCTCCCTTCCAGAATATTCAAATTTGAAGGATTTAGCTGCAACAAATAATTCACTTTTGTTTGAGGATGTATGCGGGAAAAATATTTTTCCTGAAGCTCAGGAATATCAATAGTTATGTATACCAAATCTCCTGAAATTACAATAACACCATAGGCATAATTATAATCTGTAAGTTTGGTTCTGATTGTTTTAGTTCCGTTTATATCAACCGTAACTTTATCTATCACAGAAGCATAGCTTTTGTCGTTAAACAATTGCAATATTACAGTTTCGCCATTTTGAGCAGGAGAAATGGATTTTAATTGCGAATTAAAATCAATTAAACGGGCACGTAAAGCTGAATTAAAACTAGATATACTAGCCATCTCTTGTTGGGTCATTTCAGCATAAGAACTCTTGACCGTTTGGTTAATGTTAATCTCATTATTTCCTGCTATTAAGGATGTTACAAACAACAGAAAAAGGAGGGTAATTTTTGTCTTCATATCGTTATTTTTTTGATTATTTTTTTGACGTAAATTTTTATACGTAAAACTACCCTATAGGTTTGTAAAAAAAATATGTTTTTTTACTCTAAAAATGGAGAAAGCTAAATTTCAAACTCTTAGATTAATTTAAAATTGCAAATGGTCCAAAAACAGTAACCAATAATGCCAATTTTTCTTTGATCAATGCTCAATAATATCATTTGAGCACTTGAACATTGTACGTCCTCTAATTGGCGGATCGTTTGATATTGTTCGCTAAAAAAACTCGAATTTTCGTGATAATTCGTATCAATTCGTGGTTAAAAATTCTAATTGTATCTTATCTGTGTAATCTGTGAAAATCTGTGGCAAAAAAAATAGTTCAGCAAAACAACTTCAACCAAAAGTATTTCAGATAGACTTTCCAGAAGCCTCTGTTTTTAAGGTTTAACCAAAAAGCCAATCTTATATTCTTTAGTTTATAGTAAAGTGATTTGAAAACACTCTCATCCATGGTAGAAATTGAACTAACAAAAATATTTAACCATTTATCTGAAACACTAACTTTATTGTCGGATTTTTTAAAAAGCAAATCAATGAGTGTATGTGAATTTTCATAACAATTAACATTTTCAAATGCTAAAATATCAGTTGGTTTAATCTCAGTGCTTTGCCAATACTTAATGTCCATTACCCATTGCAAGCCAGACCAAAAGTGCTTTGTGCCGTGATAAACATTGAATTCCATATGTCTTAATAAGTCAATGCTATCAATAAATGCACCTTGAAACAAAACATGCTTCTTTGTATCCCACATTTCATTAAATAGTTTAGAGCACAAGCCTTTCCATGGTAGTAATTGCCAATGCAATTCAATTATTACGTTTTTAGTATCGTTTTTTAGTGAAATTGGGTAATCTCGTAGAGCTATTTTTCCATTTTCTAAGAATTCTTTTTTGTGTTTTATTTCATATAAACTATATCCTGATTTCGTTAAAAAAGGAATAACCTTGTTTACATTTCCAGGAGTAATAAGTATATCAATATCACGAGTCTCTCTTTCATTTAAATTTCCGTATAATTGCCAACTCAAAACAACACCTTTAATTGGAATTGCATTAATTCCTATATTTTCCAGCGCATTGCAAATTTGTATTACCTCTCCCGCCAGCAATAAATTTCTTTTAGTAATTTTCTCGAAACGTTGCTCGATTGTTTTTGCAACTTCTTCTGGCACTACAGCCTGATTTTTTTTTATGTAACGGTAAACAGCTGGTGTAACCCGATGCCTCTTAATCCAGGCTAAAAAGATGTCCCATTTTACTTCCGGAATTAGCTTTTCTGCCTCCCACCGCTCACTACCACAAAACACAAGCAGTAGCTTGAGCTCCGGGGGGTAGGATTCTATGATGCGGTTAAGCTTTTTCACAAATCAAAGGTAGTGAAAAAAGGGTATATGGTTAGTCTAAAAGATTAAACTTAGTAAAAGGGTATAAGGTATAAGGTAGTCTAAAAGATCAAACTTAGTGAAAAGGTATATGGTATAATGTTTAAGGCTGCCCTTATTCCCCTATTCCCTTATCCCATATTCCCTATTCCCCTACCCCCTACTTCCCTTCCTTCCTTGCTCTAACAAAATTAATATAACCGTTGAGAGTAATCTTTGTATCTTCAATTAAACTTTTACCCTTATCTAAAACTTCTTTATTAACAAAATTCATGTCGAAACATGAAATTAAATGATCTTTTAACTCATAAAGTGAACCTCTTGAAATTCGATAAAACTGTATTCCTTCCTGGTAATGGTAACGACCATATCCTTCAGAAATATTTGCAGTAATACTAATAGCAGCCTTTCTGATTTGAACATTTAAGTTAAATTTCTCTTCTATAGGAAGACGTGGTATAACTTCTTCATAGAAAAACAATTTTACACTTCTTGATTTTTTCCATGCTTCAAGAGTAGTGAAATCTTTATCTGAATTATATTTAGCAACAGATTCTTCTTCTCCTGATAGTTCAAGTTTTCTATTATCCAGTTGTTTTTTCATATCAATTATTTTTTCAATTCACTTTCAAATTAACTCCCATTCACCAATACATTATCCCCTTATTCCATATTCCCCTATTCCCCTATACCCATATTCCTCCCCCCCTCAAAATCCCCAAGAGTAATGTAATCAATGATGTAGTTAAGCTTTTTCACAAATCAAAGGTAGTGAAAAAAGGGTATATGGTATAGGTATTCTCCGGCATACACATACATTGTGTCCCAATTGTCTTATCAAGCATTTATTAGTGAGAATTAGTGGAAATTAGTGGACAAAAAAGAAAAAGAAACACACCATCTACGAATTACACCAATAGCAACTTTAATGTTTCGACCCCCAACGATTTACTTAAATGCCTGCAAATTTAATAAACACCCTTTCCGCCGTAAAAATCAGCGCGCTATTGCCCACACACTCGAGATTGCTGCGTTCAGACAAAATCGTCAGAACTCGCAAACGCGACGAGGTTGGGTGTTTTCAACTTTGTATCTCGGGCATTTCCCCCCTCTTTGCATCGCAGAGAGGGGCCGGGGGTGAGTCTAAACCAGTCATTCGCAACACGCAAACGACTGAGCAATTTTGTTTTATTCGTTTAATTTAATCTGCGAATATCCGCGAAATCTGCGGGAGAATTATTTCACAGAGGGGCCGGGGGTGAGTCAAATTAAAATAGTTAAGAAATTTCAGTATCTAAGCGTAAAAGTCTAAGTCTAGATTTAAAAACACTCCATGTAACGGGTTGAAGTTAATGCTGTTTATCCATCTTATTAAACTTACTTTTAATTTTTGAACTATTTTCATTTGTGTTCAATAACATATTCCCTTTTGTATGTTAATCTGGATAAATAAAAATTATATTTGGACTATAATAAAAATCACAATACGTATTTTGTATTTTGATTTTTGCATTTTATCTTCGCAGGCATATTATTAATATATTATCAAACAATGAAAGATTATCTGCCTGATTTTCCGGAACTTAAAAGCGGTTTTAGGAGTTTTTATATAACTCCACTTCATTAATGTTTTATCGACAAAATCCATTTTCAATATACTTTTACTAACATGAAACTAGCCGTTATTTTATCTTTGGTAATTCTTACCAGTTGCTCTGTACCCTGGGGTGTAAGGGCTAAATTTACGATGAAGTACGAAGACAAAAAGACAGATGCTGGATTGCAGTATAATGGCTATTATATTAGTGATGGTTATAGTCTGATGTTTTTTGACAATGGCCTAGTCACTTGTGGTATACACAGTCTGGTGCAAGATGGTAAAATAACAGATAAGAATGCTTTGTATCACAATCTCATATGGGGTACATATAAGTACAATAGCGATACATTTCGTATACAAATGATTAATGGGAATGGCATGGCGCCAAATTGTTTTCAGGATGTACTAAAACTGAATAATGATAACACCATTGAACTTATTTCTTCAGAAGGTTTATATCTTAAGTATTTTACAGTAAACAAACCGGGGGTAGAACATTATATTCAGCCTTTAAAATTTGTTCCTTTACTTGATACTGTATCGTCAGATAACTGGTTCCTTAAGAAAAGATGGTTTTGGAAAGAAAAAACAGATTGGAAAAACTACCGCAAGACAAGAAAGAAAAACTAGCTTCCGCAATGAGACAACCTAATTCATACATTTACCAGCCATTGATTCAATATTTATATCCCATTTTGTCAATTAACAACAAATACTTATTTTTGAAACATCATTATAGAAACAGAAATGTATAATCCTTACTCTTTATGGTAAAGCACATTAAATTATGCCTTTTATGTTTATTGTTGATTAACCTGGGCTCGTGTTCATACGTTGGCGTGCCGAGTGATATTAAGAACAATTTTAAGCCTTGTTTTAATCAAAACAAAAGCGACATCCATTCTAAGATCAATACGCAGGGGTATTATGTCGTTAAAGAACCACTACAAAAATCTTTGTCTGATAATGGTAAGGCTTTAAAAAATAACCAAGGCGAAGTTTCAGATACTTCGCATTATTGCACGCTTTTTTTTGAAGATGGTACCTTTTTAGCCAATTTCTTTGACATTAACGAAGATCGTTGCAAGAAAGGAATGTCAGACATCCCGCAACTTTTTCAAGAAATAGCTCAAGATAGTAAAGGAAAAACGGCTAAGTCGTTTTATTCCTGGTTCAGGTGGGGAAAATACAGCATTTCAGGTGATACCATTAAAGCGAAATGGACTAATCACCCTTTGTCAATTTCGCCTAACTGGTCGGCATGGGAAGTATGGTATAAAATCATTGACAAAAACACCCTTGTGGAGATTTCTTCCACGCCCTTACACCACATGACCGATTCCGACTGGAAAAACTTTGAGATCTACTCGAAAAGAGATACTATTCCAAAAATACCTGCACGCTTTGTTCCTGCCTCGGTCGTTCCGGAACCCAACTCATGGCTCAAACAAAAAAAGTGGTACTGGTGTAATCCCAGCGATTGGAAAAACTACCGCAAAGCAAGAAAGAAGAACTAGCCTTTACTACTCGAAGACACCCGCAATACTTAGTGAACTTAGCCAAAAAGCTTAAAAACAAATTTATTTCCTTCTTTTTCATCCACTAATTAGCACTTATTCTCACTAATAAATGTGTGATAATATTAGGACTGATTTCTTTTATAGCGCTTATTTTGGATACCCGGAATTAAATTGAATCATTCGTATTAATTCGTGTAATTCGTGGATGGTGTCTTTTTTTTGTCCACTAATTTTCACTAATTCTCACTAATATAAAATTCGTGTCAATTTGTGATAACCGATCTGCCGATAGGCAGATTCGTGGATTGATATTTTCTTTGTTCCAGAACATTTATCTGCGTAATCCGTGCAATCTGTGGCAAATGCATTCGTATTAAATTATCCTCTGTGTGACTCTGTGTATTCTCTGTGGAACTCTGTGAAATACATTTCCCGCAGATCTCACTGATATTTGCAGATTAAATTATCCTCTGTGGATTTCTGTGAAAAAATTATTTGCGTCCTTTGCGATAACTTTGCGCTCTTAGCGGTTTAAAAAAATACTACTCAATAGCTCGCATGTCGCGAGTGACTGGACAATGTACCAATGCAAAAACACCCGCAAAGGATTTTTGTCTAATAAAGATAAAAGAATGTATAATTAGTTTTTGTAGACTTCGTTGCCCGTATTGTACCACGAGGAAGGAAGTTTCATCAAAACAGTGTCGGCACCTTTTGAGCAATAATTACTCACAACCACATATAACTGCTTCTGGGATTTTTTCCCCACAGTTTTAATGACTTTGATTTTGGGTAAATCGGCCGATGTTTTCATAAAGTAAAGATAAAAACATTTTCAATTGAAGTTTCGTCAAATTGATAAGTAAATCTAAACTTTTTACGAATCGACATAAAAAAGTGGTTAAAGAACCAGACTGAAAGAGGCCAAATACTCATTTCGTCTTGTAAGGTTAGGACAAAACATGTACTTTAGCAAAATATTCAGGTGCAATGTGCGGTATTTTCGGACAGTGGAATTTAAATCAACGACCCCTCGGCAAAGCCGGGTTTCAGCAACAGCTCGATACCCTTACACATCGTGGGCCCGATGCTGCGGGTACCTGGTTTAACTCCGGAAATATTGTAGGACTAGGTCAGCGCCGACTGGCTATTGTAGATCTGGATGCGCGTGCCAATCAGCCTTTGCACAACGAGACCAACAAGGTTCATGTAGTAGTGAATGGGGAAATCTACAATTATCCCCAACTGAGAAAAATCCTCGAAGAAAAAGGCCATCATTTTAGCACCAATACCGACAGCGAAGCCATCGTTCATGGATGGGAAGAATGGGGAACTGAATTGCCTGTAAAACTAAAAGGTATGTTTTCACTGGTCGTCTTTGACGAGGAAAAACAATGTTTGTTTGCTGCCCGTGACCCATTCGGAATCAAGCCTTTCTATTATTCGGCAACATCAGTATCCTTTGTGTTTTCGTCCGAATTGAAGGCTATTGCCACGGCACAAGATTTTAAAAAGGAACTCGACCATACTTCGGTTTGCGATTTTTTCGTCTATCGCTATATTCCTTCGCCCAAAACCATCTGGAAAAATGTGTCTAAGCTCCCTCCGGCGCATTCATTATTACTGAACAAGGACGGAGAAATCCGTATTGCCTGTTACTGGCAACCGGTGTTTGGAAGTAAAAAACAAGCCATTTCAGATACGGTAGATGATGTCAGAGAACTTTTAACAACTTCTGTCAAACAGCATTTATTAAGTGATGTTCCTGTAGGCACTTTTCTAAGTGGCGGATTCGACTCTACAACCCTTGCCATGCTTCAGAAAGAGATCGGAGAAGAGGTCCGTTCATTCTCTATAGGCTTCGAAAACTGGCCACGAAGCGAACATTTGTATGCCGAAATTGTTTCGGATATATTGGAGACCCGGCACAAATACCGAGTGCTTGAAGGAAACAGTCTTGAACTAGCGGAAGAGCTACCCTGGTATTACGACGAACCTAATGGCGACATCAGTACCATTCCGACTTATTTAGTCAGCCAACTGGCGGCCGAAGATGTGAAAGTAGTCTTTTCGGGGGAGGGTGCCGACGAAATATTTGCAGGCTACGGCTGGCATCAACGTTTGATGAGTCGTTTTCAAATCAGCCAATCCAATATTTACGAAAGAATGCTGGGGAATTCCATGATAGGAGTTAATGGATATGCACATGCCATGGCCATGGGATTATATGACAGAAAGGAGCTGCAGCAAATGCTTTCAGCGTCACTTCAGCCCTATATTCCAGAGGATCCCTTTTGGTTTTATCGCCAACATTATAAAAATGAATTACATCCCCTAAAAGCATTTCAGTATCTCGATATTAAAACATTTATGGCTGAGCTGGTTTTGCAGAAGGTCGACCGTGCCACCATGGCTCATTCGCTAGAAGCCCGTGTTCCTTTTCTGGATACCGATTTAGTGCAATATATGATGGGACTTGACCCTTCTTCGTATTTCGAAAAAGGGAATCAGAAACCCGTATTGAAAGAAATTCTTACCCCCATCTTTCCCGATATTATTCTCGAAAGAAAAAAACAAGGTTTTACAGGTCCCGACAGATATTATCAAGATATTTCGTGGTACGAAAAAGAATTGAAAGACTCCATACTTGTATCTGCAAATATCATCCAAAAACCATATCTTGATCGTGCCATTCAAAACCGCGATTACTGGCGTTTATGGAAAATCACAGTCTTTGATAAGTGGTATAGAAAGTGGATGTTAATGAGCGATTAAAGAAAAAAGACAAATCACATTATTAAATAATCTCACGGACAGGCTGTTGGCTCGAAAGCTAAAAATTATATTTTAAAGTCCGTCAAAAAACGAAATTCAGGTAAATTTTTTTCATCTCGAAGTCTTTTGCCTGTCTTACCTAAATCCGTTTAGTTTTACTAATTATTAGAACATTATATAGTCGATAAAATGTTTGAGTTAAGACATGTTAGTCAGCTTATTGTAGGGCGTAAAAAATATTTTAAAATAAACGAAACCTTTTATTAATTTTTTCGTCTAAATACTAATAATAGTAAAAGTCTATGTATAAACTAACTTTAATTTGTCTGTATTTACTACCATTGCTTTGCGTGGGACAGCTTGATAATCAAGAAAAAGGCCTTTCGAAGAAATATCTTGAATTACTCAACAAAAAAGAATCAAACGAAAATATTTTAAAGTATTGCGATCCAAATTTCCCTAAGAATGAAGTTGTATTGGGTGTTGATAATACTGAAATGGCTGATTATGCCAAAACTCATTTACCTGTTCCGATACTCCAAAATTCTGGCAATCCTGAATTTGACAAGGCAAAATACGAGTCAGATCTTTTTGAGTGGGGGAGATTAAACACCTATTACCCTCAGTTTATCCCCTATCATCTTTTCGATAGGCTACTAACGCCAGAAGACGATATTAAGTTTTATGAAGCAGCGGTAAAAATCTGGATTGCAAATAATCCGGAAAAATTTGAGGATATCAGTAGCTTTGAAAATTAATAATAATAGCTTATGAAAATGCAATACGTAAAAAAAATTAGTTTATTTGTTATAGCTTGTTTATTCTTTGCTATTAATCAGGCTAATGGACAAGGAGCGTGTTCATCAGCCGTCTTAGTAACTGTAGATGGTGCTTGTGGCTCTGGGACAGCTTCTGATGGCACAGTAAATGATGCTCCTCTTCCAAGTTGTGCAACTATTTTATATGATACATGGTTTAAATTTGTTGCAACCTCTACTAATGCTATAATTACTGGAATTACTACAAATAGAAATCAAGTTATACAAGTTTTTTCTGGTACATGTGCTTCATTAACTGAAATTGGGTGTGCAAACGCAATAACATCTACAGGTGCACAAACAGAAACTGTTTCATTGACAGGTCTTACAATTAGTAATACATATTATATAAGAGTTGCTAATACTACAAATAACAGCAATATGAGTATTACTTCGTTATGTGTTACATCTGTTTCATATTGTACATTTAGTAACACCTATACTTCAAGTTACTATATTAATAATTTTTCAACTACAGGTGGAACCACAAACATTACAAATAATGGTTCAGGTTTTTCAACTAATGGTTATGGTAATTATACTGCAATGACAGTTACACAAACTCAAAGTAGTAGTGTGAATTTTTCAATAACTTCTGGAAATGGCACTATGGGTTATGGTATTTGGGTAGATTGGAATCAGGATGGTGATTTTGCTGATGCTGGAGAACAAGTGTACATTACAAGTTCTGCAGCAACCTCTGTTACAGGCAGTTTTACTGTGCCTGCTAGTGCAACGCCTGGAAATACACGAATGAGAGTAGTCGGGGATTGGATGGATTCATATCCCTCATCTGCATGTGGTACAGATAATTATTCAGAAGTAGAAGATTATACTTTTATTGTTGGCACACCCTGTGGAGTAACTGCAGTTACAGTTTCAGGCGGTGGAACAGTTTGTCCTAATACGACATTGACTGCTGCCAACGGTGGTAGCGGAACCATATACTATCAGGGAACTACATCAGGTGGAACTTCAACTGCAACGCCTTCAACATCTCAGTTAATAAGTGCTTCGGGCACATATTATTTTAGAGCATATAATGGAACTTGTTGGGGTACGCAAGGCAGTGCAACTGTAACAATTGCAACGTCGGTTTCTATTACTACTCAACCAACCGATCAATCAGGTTGTGCTTCTGCAAATTTAACATTAACTGTTGTTGCAACGGGTACTTCACCAACATACCAGTGGCAGTATTATAACGGAACTACATGGAATAATGTTGCTAATGGAACACCTACAGGTGCAACTTATACTAATGCTACTACAGCAGCAATGACCGCAACGGGTATTTCTGTAAATGGAACTTTTCCATATCGGTGTGTTGTGTCAAATGCTTGTGGCAGTGTTAATTCAAATACGGCAAATATTGTTATTGCGACACCCACTATAACAGGAACCACACCTGGTTCAGTTTGTGGAGTAGGAACTGTTACATTAGGTGCTACAGGTAGTGCCGGTTCTACGTTGAATTGGTATGCAGCTTCTTCAGGTGGATCAAGTCTTGGAACCGGAACATCTTTTACAACCCCCTCCATTTCAAGTACAACAAATTATTATGTCAGTGCTGGTCTTGGTGGAGGAACAATCATAGGTGGTCGACCAGCCCCCACTGGCACTTCAACAACTGACGCATATGGTTATGGTTTAGTCTTTGATGCTACTCAAGCATTTACACTTCAAAGTGTTGAGGTTTATTCAACCGGCGCGGGCAATGTTGTAGTTGAATTACAAAATAGTTCCGGTACAATGTTGCAAACTGCAACATGTGCCGTTATTGCTGGTGGCACTTCTACACCGCAAACTCTCACTTTAAATTTTAACATTCCTGTTGGGACTGGATATAGATTAATAGCAATTTCTTCTCCCTATATGGTTAGAGAATCTTCTTTAGGTGGATTTCCATATTCCTTAGGAGCAAATGGCTCTATTACTGGTGGATATATCAGTGGAGCATCTACAACCTATTATTATTTTTATAATTGGATAATGGGAGGTGGGTCATGCGAATCTGCCCGTTCTACTGTAACTGCTACAGTTACTGCAGCGCCGGCTCTTGCTTTAGATGTTGCAACAGCAACAATTTGTTCTGGAACAAGTACTGTTGTAAATGTTACTCCAGCAACAGTTGGTAATTATTCAGCATATTCATGGAGCCCTTCTTCTGGAGCAAGTCCAAGTGGAACACCCAATGGAGCTACAGTTACTTTAAACCCCACTACAAATACCACGTATACAGTTACAGGTACAGGTGGCGGTTGCACTAAAACAGCCTCTGTTGATGTCTCTCTTACTTCACCTCCATCAGCAATAACTATTACTCCTTCCGCACCAAACTTATGTGCCGGGGGCATACAAACATTAGTTGCTTCCGGTGGAACTTTAGCCGGCAGTTTTCTTAATGAATCTTTCAGTGGATCATCATTGCCTGCTGGATGGGCTACACAAATAGGTAGTGGGGATGCTATTAACGTAGCTACAACAAATAATGCTGGAGGAACTGCAAACGAAATGAACTTTGCAGGAGGAAGTTTTTCAAGTGTAACTTCAAGATTATATTATGGCCCAATTAATACATCAGGGCAAACATCTTTAACACTCCAATGGAACAATTATGTTGATCACTACTCTTCTTCATATGCATACTCTGTTGGTGTTCAGACAAGTTCAAATGGAACGACTTGGACAAATACTTCTTGGATTACAAATCCGGTTACTGCCGATATCGGTCCGGGAGTGCAAACAGCAACAATTAATACTGCTGATGTGGGGTCTTCTACTTTTTATATTGCTTTTACAATGAATGGATTGACCTTTGGCAACAACGACTGGTATATTGATAATGTTCTTTTAACTGGGACATCAGCTGCCACAACATTAACATGGTCTCCAACTGCTACTTTGTATACAAATGCCGCAGCAACTATTGCATATACTGGAACATCTACTAATACTATATATGCAAAACCAGCAAGTACTACAACCTATACAGCAACGGCTAGTGCAGGAGGATGTACAACAACTCAAACTGTCACGGTTAATATTAGCCCGTTAGCCTGTAATGCAATCACAACTGGTGGTGGCAGTGCTTGCGCCGGAACCCAAACTGTTACTGCACATGCAACAGGCGGTGGGGATCCATACTCCTATTCATGGAAAGAAAATGGAGTGGCAATAGGCGGCAATACGGCAAGCATTAATACTAATGTTGGCTCTAATACATATTCTTGTACTATTACAGATAATTGTGGAACGACCTGTGCATCAAGTTTAGTTGTTTCTACAACCGCATTGCCAAACATTACTACCCAACCCGTTGCAGCAACTATACTCGCAGGAAACACCGCAACCTATTCAGTAGTTGCTAGTGGAACTCCAACTTATCAATGGCAATATGCCACATCGACTTCTGGCCCATGGGCAAATGTGATTAATAACACGCCGGTAAATGTTTCATATAATAACGCTACTAGTGCCACCTTATCTGTTATCACCGGAGGCTCAACTTCTACGGGAAGTTCTCATTATTATCGTTGTATAGTTACTTCAGGTGGATGTGCAAGCACATCTAATAGCGCACAATTAACTATAACAACCTATTGTACTTCTAGTGCAACTTCAACTTCTGACATGGATATTGATAATGTTACATTTGGCACAATCAATAATACGGGGAGCTGCGGGTCTTTAACCGGCTCTCAGGGTACAGCAACAGGTACCGCTTATATGTATAGTAATTGGAGGGGATCGACAGTTCCTGTTCCTAGTTGTATGCAAGG
This sequence comes from Bacteroidetes bacterium HGW-Bacteroidetes-21, assembly GCA_002840935.1. Classification (GTDB taxonomy): domain Bacteria; phylum Bacteroidota; class Bacteroidia; order Bacteroidales; family GWA2-32-17. The sequence goes on from PHDH01000019.1 coordinate 13,306, forward strand.
TTCAACCTATCCAATTTCTGTCTCAATTCCTACTTGTGGGACTGCATATGGACATGCGGTTTATGTTTTTATTGACTTCAATCAGGATGGTGATTTTGTGGATGCGGGAGAATCAACAACTATTTTTGCATATGCAAACCCAGGGGCACATGTAATAAATAGTAATATTACAATTCCAATAACTGCAACAATTGGAAATACAGTAATGAGAGTATTATGTGTCGAATCTTCTAGTTTTTCTGCTCCATGTGGTACTTATACTTGGGGCGAAACAGAAGATTACACCATAAATATTGTAAGCTCAACACCTTGTAGTGGGCTGCCTGCTGCTGCTAATGCTCTTGCTTCACCTTCAAGTATTACGAGTTGTGCGGCTTTGTCTACTACATTATCACTTTCAACAACCTATAATTTTGCAGGAATAACATATCAATGGCAATCTGCATCTGCAAGTACAGGTCCTTGGACTAGTATTAGTGGAGCTACAGGTTCTACTTATGCAACAACGATTGTTGCTAATAAATGGTTTAGATGTATTATTACATGTAATGGGACTAGTTCTACAACTTCATCAAGTGTTCAAGTAACAACTACAGTTTCTCTTGCAGCTAATGATGATTGCGTAAATGCCGAACCATTAACATTAGGAACTATATTAAGTGGCGATAACACTTGTTCTGGATCAACGGGTGAGCCAGGGGCAGCCTCTTGTTGGACAACAGGAACATTAAATACTGTTTGGTACAGTGTTGTTGCTCCAGCATCTGGGCAAATAAAAATAAGAACTACTTTAGGTTCTATTGCTTCAACACAGATTGCAGTTTATTCCGGCACTTGTGGTTCATTGACTCAGGTTACGGGCGCTTGTAGTCAAACAGCACCCACTTGTGGGTCGAGTTCTTATAATAATTCAGAATTGACAGTTACTGGTCTCACTTCAGGGACAACGTATTATATCCGGGTCGATGGAAGAAATGATGCCATTGGAACTTTTAACATTACAGTTATTGATGCTACTAATACTTTACCTCCCATTCCTGGTCAGGATTGTGCCAGTGTTTTACCAGTGTGTAATGCTACTATGTCTATAGGAAATCCCGGATATCAGGCAATTGGTAATCTTTGTGACTTTGGCGGATCTTATTGCTTGGCATCTGGAGAGAGAGGATCTGTTTGGTATGAAATTACAACTACAACTGCCGGAAATTTAATGTTTACCATTGAACCTAATGATGTTATTCCTAGTGGGCCCGGAACATTAACTAGTTATGGTACAGATTATGATTTTGCAATATGGAAAAAGTCGGGGTCTGGAGCAGTAACATGTGCGCAAATTTCAGCAGGAACAGCAACGCCTTTAGCTTGTAATTACAGTGGTATTGGTGTCACTGGATTATATACTGGAGGAAACACTCCCCCAAGTAATTCATATACGAGCCATACATATCCTTCTGGTGCTTATGATGCCGCTTTTGAGCCACCTTTGGCTCTTGATGCTTCTTCTTCATATTGGTTAGTCATTAATAACCATTCAAATAGTACTTCAGGCTTCTCAATTAATTATTCCACAACTACTGCTGGAGTTATTAATTATACAGGTGTGTCTTCTGTCACTTGGACTGGAGGAGCTGCTTCTACATCTTGGACAAATTCACTCAATTGGGGAAGTTGTAGTGCCCCTTCATGTGCTATTGATGCAACTGTCACTTCCGCATCAGCATATCAACCTATTATTTCAGGTACAGTAGAAGTAAGGGATCTTACAATCAATCCGGGGTCGACTTTAACATTAACTGCTGGAAGTACTTTAAAAGTATGTGGCAGTATTACAAACAACGGAATGATTGTAGCTAGTCCAACGTCAACAATTCTATTTAACGATGATGTAACAACGCATCAATTGACGGGCAACTTTGTTGGAACAAGTAAATTAGGAAATCTTACTATTACTGATGTTGCAGGTGGCACAAATTGTACGCTGACAATAAATAATAGTGTTGATATAGGTGGTAATTTTACAACTTCTACAGCAACAAGTATTTTCAATTCAAATGGAAAGTATATTACTGTCGATGGAAATTTTATTAATTCTAGTGGTAATACTACTTTTAGTAATACTGGGTCTACAGGAACACTTGAGTTTAATGGTGCTGCAGCACAAACATTTACTCAAGGAAGCTCGCAACTAGATTTAAATAATGTGGTTATGAACAATTCAAGTACCGGCTTGACGTTACTTACGAATATGTATATAAAAAACACAGGCGTACTTTCATTAACTAATGGAGTGATGAATACTGGAGCATTCAGACTTGAGGTTGCTAATAGTGCCGCTTCAGCAGTTCCTTCAGGAAATGCTTCAAGTTATATTAATGGTTATTTACGTAGATACTTTACTTCAAACACAAATACATACTCATTTCCTATGGGAAATTCAGCCTCATATCGATTAGCTCAAATTGTGAATAATAATGTAACTGGTATCATTTATTTTGATGCATTTTTTCTTTCTCCATTTACAAATACAGGTTCTTTAAATCCTGTTACGGCAGTTGATGCCGGTTCTATTTATTCTACAATTTGCTCAGAAGGCATTTGGCAAATTACCCCAGATGCAAATCCTACTGGCGGAAATTATGCAATAAACCTTTGGTTTGATGGCGGAGGAACAAGCCCATTTGCTGGAATTGTTGATAATCGTTTTGGTCCGGTAAAAAGAGCAAATTCCTCTACACTGGCAAGCGATTGGACTGCTCTCGGAGGCACCCTTAATACCGCAGGGACTGCTGGTAGAACAGTCGCTGGTGGATATGCTCGTCGCAATGGATGGACAACTTTCTCTCAGTATGCTATTGCACTTTCATCTTTCCCATTACCCGTTGAACTTATTCAATTTTCAGGCGAATGTTCAGGTAATAGTACTGTTTTAACATGGGTGACTCAACAGGAGATTAATAACGATTATTTTACTGTAGAAAGAAGTATGGATGGTACAACATTTATTCCTGTGGGTACCGTTTCGGGGCAGATAAACAGCGCAGATGTAAATAGTTATGTGTTTACAGACGACCAATATAATCCTGCCTATGCACAAAGTCGTTATTATCGTTTGAAACAGACAGATCTGGATGGTCGTTTTACCTATTCTGAAACTATTGTTGTGCATTGTACTGTGATGTCGGATAATAACGAGATTGTGATTATTAACGTAGATGGCAACGATCAGATCATTGTAAAATTCCCTAAAGAAAATCAAAAATACAGGGTCACCATTACCGATAATCTGGGTAGGTCGCTGTTAAATAAATCTTTCTCGGTAAGCGAATTGGATAATGAATTTGTAATTCAAAAATCTGCGTTGGGAATAGGTATGTATCACATTGTGATTTTCTCCGATACAGAAATGTTTTCGAAGCAGATAATTATCTCTTCACATTAATGCTACAGCAGAAAAACTGCGAATAGCTGAGTGAGAAAAGGTTAATCCATTTTAAAGGACTTGATCCTAAGTTCATTTCCTTTGATGAGTTCCGTATGGATTGATTTACAACCAGGGCAGGGTGTAGCATATTCCAATGTGTCAAACTCTAACTGGCAGTCGCTACATTTTGCGACCGGCTTAATCTTATGCATTAAAAATTGTACTTTGCTGAGTAATGGGGGTTTGGGCGAATTTTCAAAGGCAAAATCAAGGGCATCAAATTCTACTCCACTCAGAATACCGACCTCCATTTCAATTTCGTGAACCATGGTGGCGTTCATTTCTTTGGCTTTTTCTTCGACCGTGTCGAGGATATTCATTACGATGGATAATTCGTGCATAGGTTATTTTTAAAAGATTTAGCAAATCCTCGGCAATTGTTCTCCAGCCAGCATATCAATAATTCTTTTTCCACCTATTTCGGTGTTCAGTATGGTTTTGCCGGCATGGTCAGTCACAAATTCACCAATAATAGAACTCTGTTTTCCAAGCTCGTGCGATTGCATGATGGCCAGCACTTTTTCTGCATCGTTATTATCAGCTACCAGAACAATTTTTCCTTCGTTGGCCACATAAAATGGATCGAAGCCCAATAGTTCGCAAATGCCACGCACATTTTCATTGACGAGTACGGAAGTTTCATTTATTTCTATGCCCAAAGCCCCTGATTCGGATAATTCGCATAAAACAGTAGCCAGACCGCCGCGAGTGGCATCACGCATGAATTTCACCTTACAGCCCGAATCGAGTACTGTTTTTATTAGTCCGTTTAGACAGGCGCAATCGGAGGTAATATCTGTTTTGAAATTCCCAAAGTTTCTGCTGGCCATTATAGCCATTCCATGATCGGCTATCGTACCGTTTACAATAATCTTGTCGCCGGGGTTTATGGTTTTCCCGAAGCTTATTTCTTTATATTCTTCTTCTAGCACGCCTATTCCAGCTGTGTTAATGAAGACTTTATCGCACTGTCCTTTATTCACTACCTTTGTGTCTCCTGTGACTATTAACACCCCGGCTTTTTTGGCTTCGAGAGCCATTGTCTCGACTATCGTTTCCAGATCAGATAAAGGAAATCCTTCTTCAATAATGAAAGCAGCACTTATGTATTTTGGCGTAGCACCCGAAACTGAGAGGTCGTTTACGGTTCCGCAAACGGCTAGTTTGCCAATGTTTCCGCCAGGAAAAAAGATGGGATCTACCACATACGAATCGGTTGTAAAAGCAATATTTCCGGCATCTACTTTCAATAAAGCGGCGTCGGTTTGCTGGCGTAAAATCTCATTGTCGAAATGTTTGACAAAGATTTGCTTTATTAAATCGTGACTCAGTTTTCCGCCACTGCCGTGACCTAGTAATACATTTTTTTCCATCATCTGTTAAATCTATAATAAGCACTACATGCACCTTCGTGAGAAACCATACAGGCACCCACAGGATTTGAAGAAGTACAAACCTTTCCAAATAATTTGCAATCGTTGGGTTTCTTCAAACCTTTCAAAATCTCGCCGCAAATGCAGCCTTTGTCTTCGCGGGTTGGTTCAACTTCAACGGGAATCATTCTTTCGGCATCAAAAGCAGCATATTTTTCGTTGACACCCAGCCCGCTCAATGGCAATGTTCCCAGACCTCTCCACCAGTCGTCTCTCGCCACAAAAACTTCGTTGATGGCTTCGCGGGCTTTCATGTTTCCCTCACGAGTTACTGCTCTGCTGTATTGAATTTCAACCTTATAATCGTTTTCTTCGTGCTGTTTTACGAGCATATAAATGGTATGGAGTATGTCTGCTGGCTCAAATCCTGCCACCACGCAGCCTACAGAATAATTTCTGGGAATTGCTTCGTAAATGGAGGTTCCGGTAATTACGCTCACGTGTCCGGGTGCTATGTACCCGTTAATGGCAACTCCTTCGTCAATGAGGGCACCCATAGCAGGCGGCATCACTTTGTGTGAACTGAGTAAAAAGAAGTTTTTTAAGTCTTCCTTTTTTGCATTAATGAGTCCTGCTGCACTTGGAGGAGTGGTTGTTTCGAACCCCACGCCCAAAAAGACGACTTTTTTTGTAGGATTTTCTCTTGCAATTTTCAGTGCATCTAACACAGAATATACAATGCGGACATCGGCGCCTTTGCTTTTTTCTTCGTTGAGCGAAGAGGTGGAACCTGGCACACGGATTAAGTCGCCGTAAGTAGTGATGATTACATTCGGGACACGACTCAGCGCCACAGCATGATCGAGAAAACGTCTGTCGGTGACACATACCGGACAACCGGGTCCGGAAATCAGTTTAATGTTTTCTGGCATGAGCGAGGGAATTCCAAACTTTTGAATGGCCCAGGTGTGACCACCACAGACTTCCATCAATACGATGTCTTTTTTGCTAATGGCTTTGATGTTTCTTACCAGTTTTTCTACCAGTTCGCGGTCACGGTATTCGTCGATGTATTTCATGATCTTTTTTTGCTTTCTTTTGGAGAGTCCTCATTTAACCTAGTCAAAATGATATCTGCATCAATTCCAATTTTAGAAAAGGCAAACCACTTTTTACCAAGATCCTTTAATGATGCCCCGATGTGATAAACGGTTTTACTATCAATGATAAGGAAACGATCGTGAGATTTGAAAAAATGAATCAAGCGTATCTCAGGATACTGCTGATTATGTTTTTTTACATCAAGGAGTAACTGTTTATTAATCTGTGAAGAGTAAATACTACAAGACACCTCTGTTCTTCGTTTGGATAGAATTGTCAAAACGCTTTCGTCAATATAATTATCTATTAATATAATTGACTTTTTTGCGGATTTGACCAGGTCCGTCAGAAACAAATATGCATCAAAGATATTCCCGTCGAAGAAAATTCCTTCACTGGGAGAAAGGCTAGTTTTAATTTGAAGATCAAACGCATCAGTTTTATTTTTCAAATATTTAATATCTTTTTCAATCCGATCGAACCGCTGATTAACAGCATATCCTTTCAATAAATATTCTTTAAGAACTTTATTTGCCCAGATGCGGAATTGAGTTCCTCGAATACTGTTGACTCTATAACCAACAGAGATAATTACATCCAGATCATAATAAACCAAATCTCTGGAAACAGATCTGTTTCCTTCTTTTTGAACTGTTCGGAATTTCCGAATACTTGCATCTTCATTCAATTCTTTGGTTTGAAAGATATGGGTAATGTGTTCACTGATATTTGATTTGCTGCTGTCAAAAAGAATGACTATCTGATTTTGTGTCAACCAGATTGTATCTTCAAGTAGAACGACATCAAGTTTAATTGACAGATCATCTTGCTGATAAATAATTATTTCATTTTTCATGACAAAAGAAGCTCTATATCACTTAATGGCTTTAAATGTCCAAATCAGGTTTTATCTGCTCGTTCAGGTTGTCAAATTCATCAAAAACTTTGAGGGTTTCGATGGCTTCTTCTTCGCTGATTTTCTGAATGGCAAAACCTGTATGCAGGAGAATATACTCGCCTACCTGAACATCATCAAGCAATTGAAGTGACGCTTCATATTCGGTGCCACCTACGGATACCATGGCCATATCTCCGTTTACCGATACTACTTTAGCAGGAATACTTAAACACATAAATTTTTTTGTAAAAATGGACAACAAAAATACAAAAGAAATCTGCAAAAATGGCCTTATTTATTATCCTATATGTTGTGATGCCGCGATGATTAGCTGTCCCAACGCTATTCCCGCATCGTTAGTTGGAACTTTTTCGTGCGAATACACTGAAAATCCCTGCGAATGCAATTCGTTTTCGATATTCCCAAGCAGATATTTATTCTGAAAAGTACCGCCCGACAACACCACTTTATTCAGATTGCTTTTGCTTCTGATGTCATTTGCCATTTGTACAACAACTTTGATGATGGTATTGTGAAACCGGGCCGAAATATCTGCTACGGGCAAACCAGCTTTAATATCATTAACTATTTGCTGAAATGTTAGCTGAAAAGAAATGTCGTTTTCACGTATTTCGAAGGGATAAAAATGTTTGTCGGAAGGATTCAATATCGCCTCGAGTCGCATGGGGGCTTCGGCATGGAAAGAGCTTAGGGTGCAAAGATTAATCAATGCGGCTACAGCGTCAAATAATCGGCCGGCACCGGAAGAAAGAGGGCAATTGATTTTTTTATCTATGGCTTGGCAGAGTAATTCAATCGAAGCCGTTGGAATATTTTTCAAAAAAGGGAGGTCGAAACTTCTAAAACTATTGCCATAGACGCTGTAGAGATACGAAACCGCCATTCGCCAGGGCTCTTTGGTTACTTTGTCACCACCGGGCAGCGGCATGTAGGCAAAATGGCTTATGCGTTGGTAATTTTTTGTATTACAAATCATAAATTCGCTGCCCCAGATATGACCGTCGTCGCCTAGTCCTGTGCCGTCTAAGCTAATGCCAATAACGTCTTCGTCGAGGTGGTGTTCGGTCATGCACGACACTATATGCGCATGGTGATGCTGCACTTTTACATGAGGAATTCCAGACTGCGCAGCATATTGCGTCGATAAATAATCGGGGTGCAAATCGCTGACGATGAGTTTGGGGTTAAAGCGATATAGTCGTTTGAATTTCTCTATCGTTTCGGTATAAAATGCATAGGTTTCGAAATTCTTCAAATCGCCCATATGCTGACTCATAATGGCTTGTTTGTCTTTGCCAAGGCAAAAGCAGTTGACGAGTTCGGCACCGGTGGCGAGAATCCCATCTACATTTTTTTGCAAATTTATGGGAGTGGGCACATATCCACGGGATCTTCGGAAAAGTCTTTCTTTATGATTAACGACCGTTACGACCGAATCGTCGGCGCGGTTGTGAATGTCTCTGTTATAGGTGAGAAAAGCATCGGCGATATAGGGTAGTTTTTCCAGCGCTATTTCATTGTCAATAATGATGGGTTCGTCGGAAATATTGCCGCTGGTGAGAACGATGGCAGGTATTTCCATATGCTCAAAAAGCAGGTGATGCAGCGGCATGTAGGGTAGCATAACGCCAATGGTATTAAAACCGACAGTTACCGACGGTGCCAGTTCTTTTTTTTGTTTCAGGAGTACAATGGGTCTTTTCAGCGAAAGGAGCGATTTTTCCTCGTCTTCATCAACAAAAGCATACTCTTGCAGCGTTTCCATATTGCGAAACATGACGGCAAATGGCTTAGATTCTCTGTTTTTCAATTTTCGGAGCCGGGCAACGGTCTCTTCGCAAAAAGGGTCGCAGGCCAGGAAAAAACCACCCAGACCTTTAATGGCAACGATCTTTTTATTTTTCAGTAATTGGGCCAAAACCGGCAGAATATTGCGTGATCCGTAAATGGTTTCCCGACCGGATATTAGGGTGTATTCGGGTCCGCAATGGGCACATGCCACAGGTTGCGCATGAAAACGCCGATCGAGGATATCGGTGTATTCTTTCCGACAATCGGGACACATTTCGAATTCCTTCATTGTAGTTTTTTCCCGGTCGTAAGGCAAATCCTTAATAATGGTAAAGCGCGGTCCACAATTGGTGCAATTGATAAAGGGATAATCGATGCGGTTGGGCTGTGTTTTCATGTCCTTAAGGCAATCGTCGCACACAGCAATATCAGAACTGACGTCGGTAATGGTGTCAGAAACAGAGGCGCTTTTAACAATTTCAACGCCATCAAAAGGAATAAATTCAACTTTCTCAAAGGTGATATTATCAATATTTGAAGCGGGGGGCGCTTTGGGGCGTATGTCAGCTATAAATTCCTGTACTTTTTCATTAGAGCAGTTCAACAAGATAAAAACACCATCGTTTCTGTTTTCAACGCTGCCTTTAAGGCCATGAGCTACAATCAGTTTATAAATAAAAGGTCTGAATCCCACGCCTTGTACAAGACCAGTGACTCGAATTGAATACGTAGAATCTAAAAGAGGTTCCTTCACAGACATTATTAGTGTTTGACGTGGTTTGATTGCAAAGATAGGAGTTCAAAGATAAAAGATAAAAGTTTAGGCAAGAGATTTGACAACTTTTTAAAAGTTGTCAAATCTAAGGACTAATTGCTATCCGAAGTTCAATGATGGTAAAGAAATTCAGAATGGCGGGTTACTTAAGAGATTGAAAAAGGAATGAAAAGGCAGTAAATCAGGTGATTCGTCAGGGGACGAACCACAAAATTGAGAGATTTGACCCTTTTATGATTCAATGAGCTAATAAGCAAAATATTCATTATTTTTGTTCCAAGAAAGGATGTAGATATGCTGAAAATTGCGTTGGTAATGGGGGGTGGTGCCCTGGGGTCATTATTTCGTTACCTGATTTCGGAATTTAGTTCAAAATCGTTTACGGGCTCATTCCCTTATGGAACGCTTATTGTAAATCTTACAGGTTCATTTTTTATTGGACTTTGCTGGGCTTTTTTTCTGCAAGGACAGATGTCGACAAATGTAAAAACATTTTTGTTTATTGGCATTTTGGGTGGGTTCACTACTTTTTCTTCTTTTTCGGCCGAGACTATGCACTTGTTCAGGGATAACGAAATCAAAATGGGCCTGTTGAACATCCTGGCCAACAATATTTTTGGATTATTACTTGTTTTTGGCGGCTTTTACATCGGGAAACAGATTGTTTCGCTGATAAACTAATTTTAAATACATTGAATCATAAAGTTACAGCCATAATTTTGGCAGGGGGACATAGTTCCAGAATGGAAGGCGAAGACAAAAGTCTGCTTCCTGTCGAGGGCAAACCCCTAATTCAGTATATTACCGATCAGATGGCAGGCTATTTCGACGAGATCATTATCGGATCAAATTTTCAGGCGAAATATGCTTTCCTGGGTTATCCCGTGATTCCTGATATAGAAGAAGGAAAGGGGCCTCTGATGGGTATTGTATCTTGTCTAAAAGCTTCAAAAAATGAATTGAATTTTGTAACCGCCTGCGACATTCCTGATATAAATATGTCGCTCATATTTAAGATGATAAGTCTTGCCGAAAACAATGAAATTGTTATGCCTGTTGCCGATACTGATAAATACGAACCCCTCTTTGCCTTGTATAAAAAATCGGTGATTAACTATGGGGAACTTTTACTTAAAAATAATAAACGGAGTGTTTTGGATTTGTTTACTTATGTAAAACCGTATTTTATTGACTTTAAGAATGAAGATTGGTATCGGAATCTCAACTATAAAAAAGATTATCTCGATTTTATTCAGAAGAGGTATAAAAGTCAGAATAAGGGTTGATTTTTTCTAAGCGCTTATTGCACTGTTATTGCTTCTTGTTCTATCCACTTTTTTACAAGCGCTTTATTACTGAACAAAGGGCCTGTGACAAAGACATTGGAATATTCAAGTACTGGCGAAGTCTCGGCGTATTCTTTTATCACACAAAGTGGGTCTACATAACTCGAATGGATAAAATATACGGTATCGTTTTCGAGCGATAAAAAACCGACATGACAGCTTAAACCTATCAAATAGACATCTTCTTCACGATTTTTAATGTAAGAAATCATTTTGCTAAACTGCTCGGGCGACCATGTTTTGGTATTTTCTTTTCCGCACAAAAGTTCAATAATCTTAAGCGAATACTGTTGTGCCAGTTTGTAACGGTTTAGGTTGAATCCCAAATGTTTGAGCGTGGTCGAAACAAAGTAGCCACAAGCAATGGATCCTTGATTGGGGATGTCGCTAGTGCCGTTAAAATCCCATACCGTGCCGTACCAAGGAGGAATAATATGCTGTAGTAGTTGCGTATACAGATATTTTCCCGTGACTTGCAAATTACTGTCGCTACTATCCATCTTTTGGGCCAGAGCAAGGCGGTGTTCTGTTATGGCAGCGCGTGTTTGCAGGTAGGTTGTATGCAGATTACTGGTGTCGGCTACATTTACCGAAACGATAGACGGATAAGTAGTTTGATCTTGAGTAGTTGATCCCATAAATGAATCACTTTCAAGTAAGGGTTTGGTTTCCGCTTGTGACTTTTCTGACTGATTACTGCCACTGTTAGTGCACGAAATCAGAAGTAAAAAAAGTAAAAATTTACAAGCCCGCATAAATGTCAGATTTTCATATTAAACGAATATTAAACAATGGATGTTGCACCGTTTTTTAGCTGATGTGAAAAATCAATAAAGGCAAATAATTGGGTTTGTCTTCTTAAACGAAACATTTACCTTTGACTTTCTTTTTTATGAGAGACCTGACTACGGGAAAAGAGGGACGCGTCATCCTGGGATTTGCATGGCCCATGCTGCTGGGAAACGTGTTTCAACAGCTATATAGCGTAGTTGACAGTATTGTTGTAGGAAATTTTCTCGGAAAAGAAGCGTTAAGCGCCGTAGGGGCATCTTTCCCAATTATTTTTTCACTGATATCGCTCATTGTTGGGCTTTCTATTGGATTTAACGTGGTGATTTCGCAATATTTCGGCGCAAAAAACATCCCCATGGTCCGAAAAACCATCGACACCATGAATATCATGCTCATTGTGGCTTCGGTAATAATCACGACAGTGGGACTTATTTTTAATCACGATATTTTTCGGCTTATTAATCTTCCGCCAGATATTATGCCTCAGGCAACCGAATATCTGGATGTGTATTTTATCGGTATCTTTTTCTTTTTCGGATTCAATGGAGTGGCTGCCATTTTACGAGGGTTGGGTGATTCGAAAACACCACTGGTTTTTTTGGTTGTGGCTACACTCCTTAATATTGTTCTAGATCTGGTATTTATCGTTGTGATGGGCTGGGGCGTTGGAAGTGCTGCCTGGGCAACCATTATTTCGCAGGGTCTTGTGTTCTTGTATTCGGTCTACTACCTCAACAAAAATCATAAACTGATACAGATAAAGTTCAGAAGCCTGAGTTACGATTCGTACATCATGAAAAAAACATTGGCTATAGGATTGCCTACCGGCATACAGCAAACATTTGTCTCGCTGGGAATGTTGGCTCTGCAAGGGATAGTCAATAAGTTTGGGACCAATGTCATTGCAGCCTATTCTGCGGTATCAAGATTAGACTCTTTTGCTTCTCTACCGGCCATGACACTGTCTGCCGCACTATCTACCTTTGTAGGCCAAAATCTGGGGGCTGGAAAAATTGACAGAATAAGGAAAGGTTATGTCAGCACCTTGAAATTTACCATGTTGATTACAATTACCATGTCTTTGCTGATTGTCATTTTCCCTGAGGCATTGATGCGGATTTTTAACCCCGAGCAGGGGGTTATTTCCGAAGGGGTCAAGTATTTGCACATTGTCAGCTTTTTTTACTTGTTTTTTACCCTCATGTTTGTAAATAACGGGTTGCTTCGCGGGGCAGGGGATACGCTCATTCCCATGTTTATTACCGTCTTTTCTTTGTGGGTTATTCGTATTCCCATTGCATGGTATCTTTCAGGCATATTTGGTCCGGTAGGTATTTGGTGGTCTATACCATTGGCCTGGCTGTTTGGAATGACATTCTCTTACATTTATTACCTCACCGGGCGATGGAAAACAAAAGGGGTAGTAGGCAGGTCGGTTGAACCCTAGATTGATAAACCCACAAGTTACATTTTCTGATCCAGATTTTTACCTGTTTCTATATGCTCGAAATTGGGGAGATAGCGTTTAAGTGCTTCTACCAGTCCGGCTTTCGTAGTACCATGACTAAAGAGGGAGCGTAGATTGGCGAATATATTTTCAATTTCCTCTTTGCTTCTTGCTTTGGTGTTTTTAACGACCCCCAGATTGGGAAACTTCACCATGTCGAGCGTTTCGTGTTCGGTGTAAAATTCTTCGTATGACTTCTCGCCGGAAGTATCGGAAGAAAAATAGTATACGGGATAGGTCTTAGAATTTTCATTCAGCAGCAGTGCTTTCTGCCGGGCTTCTTCTTCGCTGGCGCAGATGTCGGGCGCTAGTCCGTACTCTTTGAGTAAGGCGTCTACAATGAGGGTAAAAGGCTTCATGTCGTTGACCATGTCGAGTTTTGGGAAGAAAATATCGCCCGACTCGCCCAGTATCGATGCCAGCAGACAAATCTGTCCCGATTCCTGAGGACTCACAAAGAAACGCTTCACGTCCGAAGGGCACGACCAGGGGTGACGTTTGCTGAATCTCTCCAGAAAACCTTGTGGTAGACTGCCGTTCGAAAAAGCTACATTGGCAAAGCGGGCTGTGGTAATGGGAATGGCATCGGCATAGGCCATAATGACTTCTTCCATCAACTTTTTGCTAGCGCCCATAATATTTACGGGATTAGCCGCCTTATCGGTCGAAACGCAGAAAAAGTGTTCCGGCTTGTGGCTTAGCAATAGGTCGAGAAGCTTTTTTGCTTTCAGTACGTTATTTTCTATCATGGCTTCGATAGAATACTCATCTTTTTCGCTACGTACATGCTTATGGGCGGCAAAATTTGCCACTATTTCGAAAGGACCTTCGTTTACAAAAAGCTTTTCAAAAACCGGGTCACCAAAATTGATGGGATAGGTTTTAAAGTCGGCGGGAATATTATACCCCGTGGCACTACGCAGGTCGCGAACCAGTTCTGTAAGTCCGTTTTCGTTGATGTCTACCACGTAAAGGCGCTTTACATTGAACTTAAGGATGGCACGGATATAAGAAGAACCAATGGTTCCGGCGCCCCCGATGACCAGGACGGAACGCCCATCTATACGGGCATGTAGCTCGTTATTGAATTTTTCGAGATCTGTTGCCAGAAGGCTGGTGGGCCGTCCTACTACTTTTTCGGCGATGAATTTGTCGAGGTTTATCATATTTTTGGCTTTTGGCTTGCTAACGGCCAGTTATATTTTTTCTATATCCGGGAACAATCACCGAACTGGGAATATTTACAATGCGGTCGGCCAGCCATTCGGCATTGGGTATAGGGGCACATTCGCACTCTTTAAACATGGGCAAACGGTTCATGAGTTCCCATGCGGGACGGGTCATTACGCCTTTTTCGTTGGTGGTTTTTAGCACCTCATTGCGAGTGGCGAGATCTTTAACGAGTATCACGTTGAGCCAATAATTAGACTGACAATCAGCTGGTTCGGAGAAAAAAGTAAATTCCGAATTTTCGAAAAAGCTTTTATATTTTGCAGCCAGTTTACGTTTTTCTTCTATGAAGAAAGGCATGCTTTCCATTTGGGCACAACCCAGAGCTGCGCTTATGTTAGTCAGTCTGTAGTTATACCCGATATGGTCGTGGACAAATTCCCATGCGTGGGGAACTTTGGCTTGCGTAGTAATATGTTTAGCTTTCTTGGCCAGGGCTTCGTCATTGGTGAGTATCATACCTCCGCCTCCGCAGGTTACTATTTTATTCCCGTTGAAACTCAGTATGCCAAATTTCCCAAGTATTCCGGTATGCTGTCCGTGATAGTAACTACCCAGACTTTCGGCAGCATCTTCGATGCAGGGAATGTTCCACTGTTCGCATACGGCCATCAGTTCGTTCATTTTTACGGGATGTCCGAAAGTATGCATAGGAACGACAGCTGCAAGACGTCGATTTGTTTTTTTATTGTATGCGTTTGCGTTTCGCATTTCTGCATTTTCGTTGAGCCAGGTTTGTAGTGCCGAGGGTGAAAGTCCCATGGTTTCTTTATCCACATCAATAAAAACGGGGTGTGCTCCGGTGTATGCAATGGCATTGGCTGTTGCAATAAATGTCAGGGGCTGGGTTAATATCTCGTCATCGCGCTCTACGTCCGACAACATGAGCGCTATGTGCAAAGCAGCAGTGCCATTCATGGCAGCTACAGCATATTTTGCACCTGTATAATCGGCACAGGCTTTTTCGAATTTCCCCACATATTCGCCAACGCTCGACACAAAATTAGAATCGATGCAATCGTTAAGGTACTTTTTTTCGTTGCCAATAAAACGCGGATCGTGCAGCGGAATAAATGCTTCGGGTTCGTTAAATGTTTCTCTTACAAAAGATATCAGCTCGTTTACAGACATTTCTTTACTCGTTTTTGTTTAATGCGTTGTACAAAACTAATAAAAGCAAAAGAGATAGGGAAATAAAGGCCGTTAAAATTCACGAATTACACCAATTAGCAACTTCAATGTTTCGTCCCCCAACGATTTACTTAAATGCTTGCAAATTTAATAAACACCCTTTCCGCCGTAAAAATCAGCGCGTTATTGCCCACACACTAGAGATTGCAACGTTCTGACTAATATTGACGAGCAATATATTAACGTGAGTTCGACCTAAGAAAAATCACTTTTTTCTTGGTAGTATAAGGAAGAAGTTGTATCTTTATATCGCTGAA
>PHDH01000312.1 GCA_002840935.1 Bacteroidetes bacterium HGW-Bacteroidetes-21
ATCATGGAATATGCTGATAGACTGAGAGAAAAAGATGAAAAGTTTTCGGATGATGAAACCGATTTGAGTATTGCAGAAATGGAAGAAACCCTCCATGAGGCTTATGAGAATATTTTAGAATATGCCGATAAAAACTCAGGCGGGATAGGAAAGTCTCCTAAATTCCCCATGCCTCCTTTGCACTTGTTTATAAACAGTTACACTGATTTGACCGAGCTTCACGAGGGCAGACAATATCTTCGTACTACCCTTGAAAAAATGTCTGCCGGAGGATTATTTGATGTGATTGGCGGAGGTTTTGCCAGATATTCTATGGACAAAGAATGGCGTGTACCCCATTTCGAAAAAATGCTCTATGACAATGCTCAGATGCTTTCGTTATACGCACAGTCTGCTAAACATTTTCCCGAAGCAAGCTATGTGATTGACAAAATTATGTTCTTTCTGGAACGGGAAATGAAGGATCAACAAGGGGGATATTATGCTGCAATAGACGCCGATACAGAGTCTGGCGAAGGTGATTATTATGTGTGGACCCAAGCGGAGATTAATAACATTCTTACGCCCGAAATGTCGACTGCATTTTGTAATCACTTTCAAATAACAAACGAAGGAAACTGGGTTGAGGGGAAAAATATTCTGTATAACGTAAATGGAACGATCTTTCCTTTTGAAAAAGAAGTCTTTCCATTATTGCTGGCTGCCCGGATCAAACGAAAACTGCCTGTAACAGACACTAAAATTATCACTTCGTGGAATGCGCTTTTAGCAGAAGGAATGATTAGCGCTGGTTCTGTTACAGGAAACAGTGCTTACTTGAACGCTGGTGTGGATCTGCTCGAATTTCTTTTAAAAAAGCGGATGGGTTCCGATGGACAGATAACAAGAATTTCCTATGCAAATAAGGTTATTCAAGGAATGCCTGAGGATTATGCTTTTCTTGGGCATGCATTATTGAAAGGGTATTATGCAACCGGAAATTTAACGTATTTGAAAAATGCAGAGCTGATTCTTTCAGCCTTTTTGAAAAGATTTAAATTGGATGGAACTTCCTTGTTTGGAGGTACAGATTATACTGATCTGAAGATAAAAGCCGAACCTGAAGTTCACGACTTGGTGATGCCATCAGTAAACTCGGTGATTTGTGAAGTCCTTTTGGACATAAGTCTCTTATCAGGGAATACAGAATATCTGAACATGGGTCATGCTATGTTGGCCGAAGTATTACCAGAGCTACAAACAGTCCCGGCAAATTTTGGAAACTGGCTGAGGATTCTGATAAAATTCATGAATCCATTAAAGGTTGATGTTCCTGAAAAAACGGATCCGGTAATGATTAGATCTTGGATGATGGATTTTCCTGACATAGTGGTTTCATATAGGAGCCGAAATAATTCATTTTCACTTTGTAATAGTAATTCTTGTTTTTTTACTTCGAATGAGGAAAAGAAAATCAAAGATGCAATGTTTGATTACCATTATAAAAGTAACGTGAAGTGAAGTTTGTTGATTAGGTAAAAACACCTAACGCCAACAGGTAAAAATACCCATTTCTTTAATTTGCTTTGCTAATTATGCTGGTTTTCTTATATTTACTGTTTGTTTAACAGGCAGTGTGAGATGAAGGTTATTTCAGATTTTATTTTGCTTTTAAAAGAGAATTATCATATTGATTTTTCTGGTTACGAAACGAGTTTTTTGAAAAAAACGGTTAATAAAAGAATAGCCGAAACGGGTTTTGATACAATCAACGATTATAGCCTTTTTTTGAAAAAACATCCCCGGGAAGTTGCCGTTTTAACGGATTCACTTCAAATCAGTTATTCGGATTTTTTTCGTAATTCGCTGACTTTTTCTGTATTGGAACAGATTGTGATACCCTTGTTGATACATCGAAATTCGGAAAGTAAACGAAAAAGACTAAGGTTATGGTCAGCTGCTTGTGCGGGTGGTCAGGAACCCTATAGTTTGGCTATGCTGTTTGAAGAGATTAAAAGTAGAGATAGTGCAAAGTATAGTTATCAGATATTTGCTACTGATCTAAGTGAAGGGCAAATTAATGAGGCCAGTGCAGGGAAATATTCCATCGAAGCCATCAGCAATGTGAAACATAAGCGTATCAAACAATGGTTTACACAAAGTGGTGAGGAGTATTTAGTAAAACAATCTCTCAAAAAGAATATTAATTTTTCGGTTTTTGATTTGCTACATAAGGAGATGTCCAGTCCCCCGGTTAGTATTTATGGTGATTTTGATATAGTTTTTTGCGCTAACATGCTTTTTTATTATAAACCCAAATATCAGAAAATGATCCTTGAAAAAGTCACTCGTAGTATGGCTCAGGGAGGTTATTTGATAACTGGGGAGACCGAAAGGGATATTTTATTAAGCAATAATTTTCGAGAAGTTTTTCCTCAATCGGCGATTTTTCAAAAGAAATCATTGTAAATAGTAAAGTGTAAAAAAATGACGGAAAATGAAATAGCAAAGATTGTATTTGACCTGGGCTTAAATGTCCATAAAATATTAGGTCCCGGATTGCTTGAAAGCAGTTACGAGGAATGTCTTTACTATGAAATATCGAAATATGGTCTTCGTGTCGAAAAACAAAAAGCTTTGCCTTTGATATACGAAGAAGTTAAGCTGGAAATAGGTTATAGAATAGACTTGCTGGTTGAAAATAAAGTGATTGTAGAGATTAAGGCAGTTGAGGCATTAAATGATATTCACCTTGCTCAGATTCTGACTTATCTAAAACTTTCGGGATGTAAATTAGGCTTACTTATAAATTTTAATAACGTTCTTTTCAAAAATGGTGTAAAACGTGTCATTAATGGTATTTTGTGATAGGATTATTTTACCACTAGGATACTATGGCTAAATAGTGCCCTTTGTGTAATCTTAGCGTTCTTTGTGGTTAAGGAATTTTCAACCACAAGGTACACAAGGAAAGCACAAGGAACACTAGGATTCTTTGGCTAAATAGTGCCCTTTGTGAAATCTTAGTGTCCTTAGTGGTTAAGGAAATTTTACCACAAGGAACACAAGGAAAGCACAAGGAACACTAGGATTCTTTGGCTAAATAGTGTCCTTTGGGAAATCTTAGTGTCCTTAGTGGTTAAGGAATTTTTACCACAAGGCACACAAGGAAAGCACAAGGAACACAAGGATTCTTTGGCTAAATAGTGTCCTTTGTGTAATCTTAGTGTCCTTTGCGGTTAAGGAATTTTCAACCACAAGGTACACAAGGGAAGGCACAAGGAACACAAGGATTCTTTAGGTA
>PHDH01000313.1 GCA_002840935.1 Bacteroidetes bacterium HGW-Bacteroidetes-21
TCTGGACTAATTGCTTATTCTTTCCTGCCAAAAAAACCTTCAATAAATCTTGGACGCGTTGAAGAATGGGGACTTAAGAGAATCGCTTAGGTCGAACTCACGTTAATTAAAACACAACTACAATCAGAGTATTTCCTTAAGTGTTAATCATTAGATATTAAGTGTTTATTGAAACTCTTAACGTAAATGTTAATCACTTAATTAAAATACCGTCTAAAAAAGCACAATATTCAAAAGTCCAAATATGACAAATATCATATTCATGAAAATTACATATTTATATATTTGTATTTATTAATTACTACAAAAATGGCAGACAGTAAATTACGAATATTGGATCTGGATCCTGAACAGCTAATGAACGCAGCAGGCGTATTAAAAGCAATTGCACATCCTATGCGGATAGCGATAATTGGCTATCTGGAAAAAGGGAACGAACTGAATGTCACAGAAATACACGAATTACTTGATATTGAACAGTCCACAGCTTCTCATCATTTGGGAATTTTAAAAGATAAAGGAGTACTTGGTTGTCGCAGAGACGGAAAAAACACGTTTTATTATCTGAAACACGATAAACTTTCAAATATTATCGACTGTATAAGCAAATGCGGAATATAAGAAGCAAACAGGATTTTTCTAGACTTTTAATCGAACACACTCCACCCCTTTCATCTTGCTACTAATTGTTGATAATTTTTATTGATAAAATTACAACACATCACAATTATTCATTTAATCGTCGCCATATCTTACCATCTGATATAAGGCTTTAATGTTAATGATTTTAATAATAAAAGCGTAAGCAATTCCCGAAATCATTACGACAAAGAACCCGATTAACCAGTTTGTAAATATTTGAGTGGTAAGGTAAGCTGTAAGTGCAAGAATGGTTACAAATATTAAAATTTGGGATATAAAGACATAATTTATTTTCAACCCGAAATATTTTTTTGCAATCAATATTTGACCAAACGCCATTGAAAATTGCGTAATAAGACTGGATAATGCACAACCTTGAGCTTTATAAAGAGGTATCAGAAAAATATTTAAAACAATATTAAGAAGCATTGCGGAAAAAGCAAGCATATTGAGATGTTTCAGATTTCCATTGGCTGTTAGCAAAGTTCCATAAATATAAGATATTGAAATGGCGATAAAGCCGGGTATCAGGAAAAGAAAGATATCACCCGAATAGTTTGCACTACTCGAAGTATACAACATGGATATTATTTTGTCTGAATAAAAAATGGCGGCTGCAACAAAAACCAAAGCAGGTGCAAGTATCAACCTAAAAGAGAGGTGAAGTATCTCTTTAATAGAATCCTTTTCTTTAATCATTTTAGAAAAGATAGGTAAAAGCATACCTGCGAACAAGAAAGCAAACATTGCTGCAGCATCGAGAATACGGAACGACTGAGCATACAACCCTGCTTCTGTTTTACCGTCGGGTAACATACGTTCGAGCATGACAGAATCTATACGATTATAAAATGCCATAAGCAAGATCAATAATGCATAGGGATAGCTTTGTTTTAGAAATACAATAAAAAAAGAACGATCGAAATGTAGTCTGAAAAATTCAAGTCGACGGAAGACAATTAGAAAAGCAATTGTAGCCGCGACAAGATAGGCTGCTGTTTGAGCGTAAACAAACCATTCTATTTGCATCGGACCACTTGTAACATTTCCCCATAATAAAACCGAACAAATAGCGATCATGACAAAACGGTCGAGAACAGAAACAATACTATCTGTTTTAAAAAGGTATAGTGCACTTAAATTGCTTCGCAGATATAATATGAATGAAAGCAAAAATTGGTTAAACACTAAAAATGAAAGCAAGAATATTTGACGGCTATCGTAACCAATAATAAGAGCGACAGAGAAGCAAACGATGGCATATACAACGGCCAGAAGGAATTTAAGAACAACAACATTCGAAAGATGTTTGCTCAGCAACTGATTATGCATAGCAATATTTCGATTATTGTAATTTGTAATCCCCAGATCGAGGAGGATATTAAGTATGAGACTGAAATTAAAAAGTGCAAAATAGAGACCATAATCCTCGGACCCTACAGCATTTTGAACACTCCTGTCGATGCCAAACATCCAAAAAGGCTTAATCAGGACGTTCAGCAGTATGATCAAACCAAGATTGGTTACAAATTTCTTTTTCAACTACAGCAATGTTTAGGAAGCCAAAAATACGTAATAAAATATGAAGGACTTAAAATAAGACTATTTTTTTTTAGCAAAAGTTGTAAGTCAACAATTAAAATATGTATTTTTGGGGCGAATTATTGAAAGAAGTGGAAAAGGAAAAACAATTTGGTTTCGATATGCAGTCAGTCATTGAACTGGCTTATCTTAAAAAAGTTCCACTTATTATCATTATTATCCTAGCCACAGTTTTATCTGCAACAATCTCATATTTAATCCCTTCTCGCTTCGAATCCACTGTAATATTATTCCCATCATCCACAGGTTCTGTTTCAGAAGCCCTACTTTCAAAGTCTTATTCTTCAAAAGAACTACTCAAGTTTGGAACAGAAGAGGAAGTAGAACAATTTCTACAGATTCTTAAATCTGATGATATCAGAAACCGTATTCTCGAGAAGTTTGATCTGATGAATCATTACAGAATTGATCCTACAGGAGCTTTCCCAAAAACAAAGCTTTATCAGATGTACGATGATAATGTAAGTATACGGCGAACTGAATATAATTCTATTAAAGTATCTGTCCTCGACGAAGACCCAGAAACTGCGGCCTTAATAGCAACCGACATTTCTGATCTTGGAGACAGTTTGATTTTCAAAATACAAAGAACAAGAGCCATCAGAGCATTTAAACTTGTAGAAAGTGAGTATCTAGAAGTACAGAGAATTCTGGCCTCGCTACACGATTCTCTTAAAAGTTTACGCGACTCAGGTATTTACGAATATGAATCACAGGCTGAAGTTTTTAACCAAGCCTATGCAGATGCTTTGATTAAAGGAAATCAATCGGCTGCCAACCAAATCGATAAAAAGATGAAGGTCCTTGCAAAATACGGAGGAAATTATTCTGCACTTCGTAATCAGGTAATTTATGAAACAGAGAGAATGGGTTTGCTCCGAGGAAAGTACATGGAAGCCAAAATGGATGCAGAACAGGATCTTCCGCATAAATATGTTGTAAGTCAGGCTGAAATACCTGAAAAGAAATCCTATCCTATACGATGGCTGATCGTTCTTGTCTCTGTTTCGGCTACATTTT
>PHDH01000314.1 GCA_002840935.1 Bacteroidetes bacterium HGW-Bacteroidetes-21
TACGTATTTGCGATGATTCAAGTCGTATACTAATGATTATCAATACACAAAAGAATCAGAAGCAATCTAAATGCCTGCAAGCAGGCAAGCATAAGGCAGGCCGGTTAAAGAAATTTTTATTTTTTTTAGTGTTCTAAATGCGTTTGCCCTGTAAATTATGTGTATTTCATTCTTGTCAGATATTTCTTTATTTTTGTTTACAAAAATTATAATAATGAAAGCTTTTTACTCAGTTATATTGCCTGTCCTACTCCTGATTCCCTTTACCAGCTTAGCTCAAAACTATCCCACATTCGGTCCCGAAAAACATGTTACTATTACCGGACTTACTTTTGATGCCATGGAGCCCAATCTATCGCCTGATGGGAACACTTTGTTTTTCAACTCGCTAAATTCGGGTGGTAACACAAATTTATACTATGCCACAAAAATTAACGACAGCACTTTTCAATACGAAGGTCTTTTAAACGGCTGTTACGACAGCAGTCCCGATCATCTGGACGGCGTGGCATCCATAGATACAGACAATAATTTCTACTGGGTTTCGATGCGAGGCTATCCGGTAACAATTGAGAACCTCCACCGCGGATTATATTCCAGTGGAAGCGTTACCGATACTACCCGTGTTTATGGCGACTTCAACATTCCTATCCTCGGCTGGATCATTATGGATGCATTTATAAGCCAACAAGGCGATCAACTGATTTACTGTAATGCCTATTTCGATTTCATAAACAATAGTTGTGGTGTGGGTATACCCTGCGAAGCCAGACTGGGTGTCGCTTTAAAAATTAACGATACAACATTCAATAAGCTTCCCAATACCGATGCGCTTTTTGACAGTATCAACAATAATAACTACCTGGTATACGCTCCACAGCTCACACAAGACGGTCTCGAACTCTATTTTACACGACTTCAAAAAAGCACCTATAATACAGAAATATGCGTTGCCGTCAGGTCAAATACTTCAGAGCCTTTCAGTGAGCCTGTTTTGCTGTATTCTAATTATGGTTTTGTTCCCGAAGCTCCAACACTGACTTCCGACAAACAAATCATGTATTATCATCAGAAAAACCTGTCCGGCATCTTTGAAATCTATATGCGTATCCGGGATGGTTCTACAGCAGTCAAGCCTCTCGAGAACAAATCTGATTTTCAGTTATATTACAATGCTGCGACACAAACAATACAAGTGAAACCTACGATACCTGAGGGAAAATTCAGTATTCAAATATCAAATCAGGCAGGGCAAACAATCATGAAGCAATCCGAATCACAAACAGTAGAAGTAGAGTCCCTTACCAGAGGAATGTATATTGCCACACTGCGATACAATCATAAAAAATACAGTCTGCGCTTTATTCGCGAATAGAACAAAAATCGGGATTTTACTGCGCTACCAAATATTACGTTAACTTTGTAAAAAAATATGCAGTGATTGAAATTGGCAAATACAACGATTTAAAAATATTACGTCAAACAAGCGTAGGCTTATATTTGGGTGACGGCACCGAAGATGTATTACTTCCCAATAAATATTGTCCTGAAAAATTTGAAATCGACGATGTTTTAAGTGTTTTCGTGTATCTGGATTACGCTGAGCGAAAAATTGCGACCAATATTACCCCAAAAATCAATCTTCATGAGTTTGCTTTATTACAGGTTTCTGCCGTCACTGAATTTGGCGCTTTTATGGACTGGGGACTGGAAAAAGAACTGCTCGTTCCTTTTAAAGAACAGAACATGCGGCTCGAAGAAGGCCGTTGGTATATCGTTTATTTAGATCTGGATACCCAGACCGATCGTCTTTATGCTACTAACAAAATTGAAAAGCGATTGCAGAATGATGTGTTAACCGTAGCAGAAAAAGATGAAGTTGACCTTGTCATTTACCAGAAAACAGACATGGGCTACACTGTTATCGTTAATCATCAGCATAAAGGGCTGGTCTTTGAAAACGAAATATTCAGAGAGTTAAGGGTAGGCGACAAACTCAAAGGTTATATCCGCAACATACGCGAGGACAATAAATTAGACATTTCCCTCAGTCCCATTGGCTACGAAAGAGCCGTAGATGAGCATTGCGATATTGTTTTTAAAAAGCTGGCTGCCAATCAGGGGTTCATGAATGTAACCGATAAAACTTCACCAGAAGAAATATACTTACATTTTGGCATGAGTAAAAAGGCATTTAAAAAAGCCATTGGATCGTTATATAAAGATCGCGTCATCGAAATAACACCTGATGGGATCAAACTGATAAGCAATTAATTATGAATGCCAAAATTGGAGCAGACGCTAAAAAATCAATCAAAAACATTAAATATCTGGCTTCATTGCGTGGGATTAATGTAGGTGGAAATAACATCATTAAAATGGACGACCTTAAAGCGGCTTTTGAAAGTATGGGATTTTCAGAAGTTGTTACTTATATTCAAAGTGGCAATGTTATTTTCAATTCGAAAGAATCAGATCTTTCAAAAGTCACAAAACTTGTAGAAAAAACACTTTCGACAAAATTTGCATTTAATTCGACCGTCGTTATTCTGACTCATGAGCAACTTATTGAAACAGTAAAGCAGGCCCCAAGAGAATTCGGACATTACCCTATTAAATATAAATATGATGTGGTTTTTATCAAAAGTCCTTTCAGTGCTGCCGTTGCATTTCAACAGGTTAAAACCAGAGAAGGGGTAGATAAAATTTGGCAGGGAGAATGTGTTTTATACTTCCGAAAACTTATAATTGATGCGGAAAAGAGCAGGTTAATTCAGATCACAAATCAGCCAGCCTATAAGTTCATCACCATTCGTAATTGGAATACGACCTCCCAGTTGTTGGAACTGATGGCCTAAAATCTGAAATAGACAAAAACCCGTCCGAAATTCTTAGAATCCTTCTCTACCCTGTGATATAAACGCTTGATTTCGGGTTGTTGCAAAAAACGAAGTACCTTTTTCTTGAGTTGTCCACTACCCTTTCCGGGGATAATTTCTATCGTTTCAATTTTACAGTCAACCGCTTCCTGAATTATATCGTTCAACGCCCTGTCGATGTCGCGGCCCTTATTGTATATTTCATGAAGATCAAGTTTGAGTTTAGCCATGAGAAGAATGAATAATAAAACAAAAATAAGCAAATCCACTGACAATAATTTCAATGTTGAATAACAATGCATGAGGAACAAAGAAAAGTTTTGTTTTAAAATTTCATAAACAACATATTTGCTACTTGTAATCAATGCAGTCCCTTTAGGGA
>PHDH01000020.1 GCA_002840935.1 Bacteroidetes bacterium HGW-Bacteroidetes-21
CTGTCGTAGAAACGATAGTTACACTACCTGCGATACTAGTTGCATCAAGTGTGTAAGTGATCCCTGTAGTATTGGTAGCAGTTGCACCATAGGTTACAGTACCGGCACCCTGACAACGGGTAGAAGTGGCACCAAGAGTGAATACTGGTGTTCCAACTGTTGGGGTTATAGTGACAGTGTGAGTGGCTGTTCTTGGTCCGTTACAACCTGCCGCGCTGGCTGTAATAGTTGATGTGCCAGACCATCCAGCAGTATAAGTAACGGCTCCGGTGGAAGCATTAATTGAATTTCCTGCTGCGGTACTTGTAGCATCAAGTGTATAAGTAATTCCAGTAGTATTGGTAGCAGTTGCACCATAGGTTACAGAACCGGCACCCTGACAACGGGTGGAAGTGGCACCAAGAGTAAATACTGGTGTTCCAACTGTTGGTGTTACAGTTACAGCAAAACTGTCAGAAGCTCCGGTACAAGTTCCTGCTGTTGCTGTACAAGTTATATTCCCTGATGTAGCTGTGCCCCAATTGACAGTAATTGTGTTTGTCCCAGACCCTGATGTAATAGAGGCCCCCGCAGGAACAGCCCATGAATATCCAGTTGCAGCGGCATTCATTGTATAAGAAACACCTGTTTGACCGTAGCAAACAGTGGATGCTCCTGAAATATTTCCTTGCATGATGCCAGCTATAACATCGATAGTATAATTACAGACGTCTCCGGCAAAGCCGTCAACCATAATATAATAAGTATTTCCTATAGTAAGTCCTGTCGCTGTAATTGTTTGTGATCCGATTTGAGGATCGGTTGTATTAGCTACTGCAGTTAGCAAAGCAAACCCTGTGCAATTTGAACCTGAATAAATTCCAAATTGAATTCCTAGGTTGTTAGCGCAATTTGAAACATTGAATTGTAATGAGGCTGTTGTTGCAGCAGCAGTAAATGAAATCCATGAGTTATTCTCAATACTTCCACCGAAAAGGCCGCATCCACTACACATATTGCCAGGTAAGTCGGGGGTAAAGTAACTACTGGTATTTCCGCAATATCCATTTGGATCGCATATCTGAGTAGAGCTAGAGCAACTATTACTTGCAGGATTATTCCCATTGCAAAGTCCAGGAGCAGGTGGAATATTCTCACATTTTAGATCTGCAGTAAATCCTACGTCATTTGTATTATTGTTTGAGGTAAACCTTATTGTTAAATACTGTCCAGTAGAAACGGCATCAGGAATATATGAGGGTGTGCCTGACCATTGAAACATTAGGGGACTGGATGTATTGGGGCCGTCGTATATATATAGGTAATCAGTATTTGCTTGAGTTGCGAATTCATAAAATGTCATTCTGATTCTTTGACCGACACTGGCTTGATAGGTAACAGTGTAATTTTCACTATTACTGTAGTTTGCTGAAGCATTGCCGCTATCATACAATTTTGTACAGCATTCTGTAACGGTTGTTCCATTTAAAGAAGCATTTAAAAGATAGGGTTTGTCTACTGAAATGGTAAAAGTAGATGTTGCGGGATATCCCGTATAATAATCATAAACTCTTATATAATAAGTTGAACCAATAGTAAAACCCGTAATGATAGTTGATTCGGCACCACCTTCCACGTAATCATCCACACATATTGCAGTTCCTGTTAAAGAAGCACAACTTA
This sequence comes from Bacteroidetes bacterium HGW-Bacteroidetes-21, assembly GCA_002840935.1. Classification (GTDB taxonomy): domain Bacteria; phylum Bacteroidota; class Bacteroidia; order Bacteroidales; family GWA2-32-17. The sequence continues at coordinate 1,663 of PHDH01000020.1, forward strand.
CACCCGTATATAGTTGCCATACCGCATCAAAATCAGCTGATGGAGTTACAATTATTTCGTGCGAAGTTGCTGTGGCTACAAATTTATACCAAACATCGTCGTTGGCCGTTCCTGCACAGCCTGCGTATGACTGTGTTGCACTTAATACATCCCCTTCTGTGGGAGTGCAATTGCCTGGGATGAGTGTAACTGCCGTGCAGGGAGAGTCGTTTGATATTGATGGGGTTGAGGAGATGAGAGAAATGTCATCGATTGCTGCGGGTGGTTCCCCTCCAAAAGAGTCGTCGCTTTTCCAGGAAAAAACAAGACGGGCAGTGGTACCTGCATAGGATGCTGGTATATTGATGTTTGCAATAGAACCCGAACCTGCTGATAATAGGTTATAGGATCCGATAAGTTCGGGGGTTCCCGTTCCTGTCCAGGTTGGTGTTGATGAACTTCCTGAAGGACTGTTGGCAGTAGGCGTTAGCGTTGTGGGGCAAAGGTAAACGTATATAATATCCCATGAACTTTCGCCGTTGGCATTCCAGCGGAACGAAAGGTCAATATTTGTCTGACCTGCTGGAAAAGTTACATTTCTGTAGAAATGCGAACAACCAGATGTATTGGTTGTAGGTTCGTATTGCCAGGTTGTTCCAGAATTGTTCGAAAAAAACAGGGATCTGTTACCTGTAGGAGTAAATGTGTAAGAGTTATTGGAAACAACGGCTGTATTGAAATACCAGCCTCCATTTGCCCCATTTATACCCGTCCAACCATTAGCTGCCAGCGTGGTTCCATTTTCAAAACCACCATCGCCAGTGGCGGAAATAATAGTTGTTTGTCCGTAACTTTTACTCAATGATAAAAACACAACCAAAATCAGGCTGAAACATACGGAATACATTCTCTGCTTCATATTATTATTTTTCATATAAATACTTGTTAATTAATTGGAAGAATAATTAATTTGTTCAAATTGCTTAGGATTATTTTTAATCCAAATTTGCTGCGCTTTATAGTAATCATCTTCGTCTTTTCTGGGATTGCCTGTGTTTATCAATCTTGGAAAATCTTCGGGTATCCCGAATTTGATTCTATCTTCTTCACTACAGGGTTTAATTAAAGGTTTTGAGCCTGTGTTAATTTGTTTGTCCGAATGCTTAATGTTGCTTTTTATTGCACTTTGCTGGCTTTCCTTCTTTAAAGTTTTATTGTTGTCAATGGCCAACTGCGAAAACGCAAAAAAAGGAACGAAAATCAATGCCAGTGTCAAAATCCTTAGTTTCATATGCTTTGGTTTTTTAATTATTTTTGTTTTGAAAGTATTAAAAGAAATAAAAAGCTAAATTATGAAAAAATCATATCCAAATTGAAAAAAATGTTAAATATTCGATACTTTACATTAATATATTAGTAACTAATTGCAAATTAAATAAATATAAAAGAAGGAAAGGATGAGTTATTTCTTGTTTGAAAAATAGTCAAGCGTTATTTCTTGATGAATTGTTGATATTGAAAGCAAATGTTTGTCTAATTCAGGACTTTTTAAGCCCTCAAAAAAACAACTTTTCCCAGTAAACACTCTAGCTTCATCCCACAAGTTTTCAGTTAGAAAAATGTCAAGAGTTTTCTTGCCGCCCTCGATAAAAACGGATTGTATCTTTAATTCATAAATTCTTGTAAGAATAGCTTTTGCGGAATAATTGGGCATGAAAATAATTTCAACATTTTGTGTTTTAGGATAGTTAGAGTTTGATGTGAAAATGTAGGTTTTAGTCAGGCCATTTAGAATATTTGTTTTATTAGAAAAGATTGTCTTTCCAGCAATAATAATTCGGATAGGATTTTTTCCAGTCCAATTTCTCACGTCAAGTTTAGGGTTGTCCATGAGAATTGTTTTTGAACCCACTACAATGGATTGTTCCCGGCTTCGCCACTGGTGAACCAAAGTCCTGCAATATTCATCTGTTATCCATTCTGGTGGTTCATTGGGATCTGACCTGTTTTTATCCAGAAAACCATCGGCACTTTGAGCCCATTTTAAAATCACATAAGGCCTTTTTTTCTCGTGAAAGGTAAAAAACCGGGTATTCAGTGTTCTGTTCTCTGTGTCCATAACTCCGGATACGACATCTATTCCGGCTTCTTTCAGTAATTTTATCCCATTTCCAGAGACTAAGGGATTAGGGTCTTGACTGCCAATGACGACTTTTCTTATGCCTGAGTTTATTATAAGATTCGCACAGGGAGGCGTTTTTCCGAAATGTGAACAGGGTTCGAGTGTTACATATAATGTGGAAAGTTTCAGCCATTCGGGGTTCTTTACCGACAGAATAGCATGAACTTCAGCATGTGGACCTCCAAATTCTCTATGATACCCTTCCCCTATAATTTGATGATTATAAACGATTACACAACCCACCTGAGGGTTTGGCATAACCTCTCTTCCGCCAAGGGAAGCCAGATCTAATGCTCTTTTCATGAAAAGAAGGTGGGTGTCGTTCATTTTTATTAATTTTGAAACATGGATGAAGGCTCATTTAATATAGTCCAATCGATAAAATATTTTACCGAAAAACTGTCGGAAATATATGCTCCAGAAGAAGCTGATAGCATAGCGCATTACTATTTCGAACATAAACTTACTCTTTCCAAATGGCAAATATACGAAAACAGAAGTACAATTCTGCAATTTGAATTGTTTGAGAACGATTTGCAACGTCTCATGCTTTTTGAACCTGTTCAGTATGTTACAGGGATAGCCTGGTTCTGCGATAGAAAATATTTTATAGAAAAGGGGGTGCTTATACCCAGACCTGAAACAGAAGAATTGATCCTTCGCATAAAGGATTTTGTAAAGTTTGATAACCCCAGAATTTTAGATATAGGTACTGGAAGTGGATGTATCGCAATTACACTTAAGTTGTTGTTTCCCAATTCTAATATTACTGCAATTGATCTTTCCAAGAAGGCTCTTGATTTAACTAAAAGGAATGCAGAGCAATTAGGAGCCGAAATCACCATTTTGCATGAGGATGTGTTTAATCTTTCTGATGAAATACAGAAAAGTAAATTTGATTTAATTGTAAGTAATCCGCCTTATGTCAGAATGATAGAGAAAACTCAAATGAATGAAAACGTACTGAACTATGAGCCTGAAATGGCTTTGTTTGTTCCTGATAGCGACCCGTTGATGTTTTATAAAAAAATTGGAGAGTATTCATTAACAAAGTTAAATAGTTCAGGACAACTGTTTTTTGAGATAAATGAAAATTTTCGCGATGATATCTGTCAGTTGCTTAAAGAACAGGGGTATAATAATGTTCATTCGTTTAAAGATATACATGAGAAATGGAGAATCGTAAGAGCTCAAAAATAATGGATTACAAAGAGGCTTTGCAATACGCCATGAGGCTTTGTGCTGCTCGTGAAATGTGCAAAAGTGATATCATTAAAAAAGTCTGCTTAAAAGGTCTGGATGTTGTGACTGCTGAGAAGATTATTCTGGAACTGGAGAAAGGTCGATTTATTGATGAATATCGCTATACGCGTGCTTTTGTAAATGATAAAGTAAAATTTTCCAGATGGGGAGTTCAAAGAATAAAACAAACACTTCAGCAAAAAGGCATTTCTAAAGCCGTGATTATTGAAGTATGTCAGGGAGTTGAGGGTGATTTGCTTTTTCAAAATGGCTTGAAATTAGCGCAAGCTAAACTTAAAAGTATTAGAAATGACAAACCTTTGTCACAACAACGTAAAATTTACAATTTACTTCTATACAGAGGGTATGATGTCAATATGATATGGAGAATTATTCGGGAACTTAAAATTAAATCAGAAGAAGAAACGGATTAGAAAAATGTATTGCTAATCAATCGATTCGTCCAATATATGCATGTTATTAAGAAGGTTTGTATATATTATAATGTAATAATTCTTTTAAAATAAATTTATTCATAGATTTAAAATTACCTTTGCGGGCTTAAAAAAAATTAGAATGTCGGATATCAGAAACATCGCAATTATTGCCCACGTCGATCATGGAAAAACAACGCTTGTCGACAGAATTTTACATCAAGTTAAATTGTTCAGAGATAATCAGCACATGGGTGATCTGATTCTGGATTCGAATGATTTGGAACGGGAAAGAGGAATTACAATCCTTGCAAAAAACGTTTCTGTACGCTATAAGGATACCAAAATCAATATTATTGATACGCCGGGTCACACTGATTTTGGAGGAGAAGTAGAACGCGTTATTAATATGGCTGATGGGGTGTTGCTTTTGGTAGATGCTTTTGAAGGACCCATGCCTCAAACTAGGTTTGTTTTGCAAAAAGCATTGGAAATTGGACTTAAACCCATAGTCGTGGTTAATAAAGTTGATAAACCCAATTGTTCGCCAGATGTTGTTCAGGAAGCCGTATTCGATTTGATGGCCAGTATGGATGCTTCTGAGGAACAACTTAGTTTTCCTACCGTTTTTGGGTCGTCGAAGCAAGGATGGATGGGACCCGATTGGAAAAACCCTACGACTGATATTAGTTATTTACTTGATGTAATTCTTGACTACGTTAAACCTCCTGTTTTCGAAACCGGAACCTTGCAAATGCAGATTACTTCTTTAGATTATTCAACCTATGTCGGACGTATTGCAGTGGGTCGTATTATTCGTGGTAGTATGAAAGCAGGAATGCCTGTGTCATTGGTAAAATCTGGTGGAGAGGTCGTTCGTACGGCAATCAAGGAATTATATTTGTTCGAAGGATTGGGTAAAGAACGGGTGAAATATGAAATTCATGCCGGTGAGATTTGTGCTGTTATTGGTCCTGAAAATTTCGATATCGGAGATACCATTGCTGATGCTGAAAATCCTGAGGCGCTGACAAGAATAAAGGTTGATGAGCCGACTATTAGTATGATTTTTACTATTAATAATTCGCCTTTCGCCGGACGCGAAGGTACATTTGTTACTTCAAGACATTTACGAGACAGATTGTTTAAAGAGACTGAAAAAAATCTGGCATTAAAAGTAGAAGAAACCGAGTCTCCTGATCGTTTTTTGGTTTATGGTAGAGGAATTCTGCATTTGTCGGTTTTAGTGGAGACAATGCGTCGTGAAGGATATGAGTTTCAGTTAGGCCAACCTAAGGTTGTTATTAAAATAATAGATGGTGTAAAATGTGAACCCGTCGAATCTCTTACCATACAGTTGCCTGAGAATTTTTCAGGAAAAGCAATAGAACTTGTTGCCCGTAGAAGAGGAGAGATATATAAATTTGAAACTAGAGATTTTCGTTCTACCTTAAAGTTTTACATTCCAGCCAGAGGATTAATCGGCCTAACCAACAATGTACTTACTGCAACAGAAGGAGAAGCAGTAATGGCTCATCGATTCAAAGGATACGAGCCTTGGAAGGGGGATATTACAACCCGGGCAAATGGCTCTTTGATTTCAATGGAGACAGGAGAATGTATTGCTTATTCGATAGATAAACTTCAGGATAGAGGTACATTCTTTGTCAACCCGGGAGAAGAAACATATTGTGGTCAGATCATTGGTGCCAACACACGTGAAAGTGATATGGTAATAAATATTACTAAAACAAAGAAACTTACGAATGTAAGGGCTAGTGGAACAGATGATAAGATTTTTATTACTCCGGCAGTAAAATTTTCGCTCGAAGAATACATGGAATATATTAATGATGACGAGTATCTTGAAGTGACACCTAAATCTCTTCGCATGAGAAAAATCTTATTGAGTGAAGTCGATAGGAAAAGATCTAAAAATTCGGCCGAATAGTTGTCCTTTGAGGAGTGCCTTTAGTCACTTTATATTGTCTTTCGGAAGATGTAGTAATATGTTTAATCGAATTGTTTTTCTATAAACTTAAAAGATGTATTATCTTTATATGTTGAAGTTGATTTTTTTGTAACTTTACTTTAGACTTGATGATTATGAAACATTTTATTTTTCTTTTTTTGTTTTTTGTCAGTTTTGTTGCATTTTCTCAGCCACCTGCCGGATATTATAATGCTGCAAATGGTTTGACTGGAGAAGATCTTCGAATCGCCTTGCATAATATTATTTCTAATGGATCAGTTGTTTTAAGCTACAACAATTTGCCAGATTATTACGAAACGACCGATGTGAAGCCTAATGGAAAAGTATGGGATATGTATTCTGATATTCCTGGAGGAACACCTCCTTATGAATTTTCATTTGGAATGAATTGTGGAAGTTATGGTGGCGAAAGCGATTGCTATAACCGAGAACATTCAGTACCTGCCAGTTGGTTTAATGATAATTCCCCAATGTATTCCGATATTTATCACATTGTTCCTACCGACGGATATGTAAATGGTCGTCGTTCTAATTATCCATTTGGGGAAGTGGGTTCAACTACATGGACTTCACAAAATGGTTCAAAATTGGGGTCAAATACTTTTGCCGGTTATTCTGGTACAGTTTTCGAACCCATTGATTCATTCAAAGGTGATTTTGCAAGAATCTACTTTTACATGGCTACCCGTTATAAAGATGAAATATCATCATGGTCTTCCGTTATGTTTTCGGGAAATAATTTAACAACCTATGGTAAAAACCTGATGTATGCCTGGCATCAATTGGATCCGGTAAGTACAAAAGAAAGGAACAGGAATAATACAGCATATGTATATCAGCATAACAGGAATCCATATGTTGATAATCCTACTTGGGTAGACAACATTTGGGGACCTAGTTCTGGAATATATGATAACTTTATAAATACAGTTACTGTTTATCCTATTCCTGCTGAAAGTGAAATTTATTTTTCTGGATTGCCTGATGGCGGACAGTATAAAATCAATTTTTATGATGTTACGGGAAAATTGCTATATGTAGTTAGTGATTACGAAACTGGAAAACCAGTTAGTATTGTTTCCCTGAAAAAGGGCGTTTATGTAATAAATATTGCCTCTGAAAGTGCCATGTTTGTTACGCGTATAGTATTATAGTATAAGTATTTTTATTTTTTTTTGACGAATGGTTTGAAGTGTATTCGTATTCGGCTTATTTTTGTAAAAAATAATTTTTATGAAGAATTTTGCCGTATTATTTTGTTTTACCCTTTTTACTATTGAGGTTATAGCCCAAAGTCCGGATTCTTTTAGTTATCAGGCTGTCATACGTGATGCTGCAGGTGTCGTAATGGTTAATCAACCCGTGGGAGTTCAAGTAAGCATATTGCAAGGTACTTTGCCGGGAACGGGAGTCTATACTGAAACATTTTCATTGTCTTCAAATGGGGTGGGTGTTATTACACTGGCAGTTGGCAATGGAACGGTGCAAAATGGAAGCCTTTCTTCAATAGATTGGGCTAATGGTCCTTATTACCTGAATGTTTCTATTGATATTACCGGAGGATCAACGTACACTGATATGGGAACAGTGCAATTATTAAGTGTTCCTTATGCTCTATATGCAAAAAATGCGGCTAATGGTTTCAGTGGAAATTATTCTGATCTCACCAATGCGCCCGATTTTACAGGATGGGATAATAATGCTGCGGATGATTTTTCGGGCAATTATATCGATCTTACCAATAAGCCTGTTTTAGGTGGTGATGTAACGGGAACATTTGAAGTGAATACCGTAGAGAAAATTCGCGGTATGGAAATTTCATCCAATACTCCGGCAAATGGGCAAGTATTAAAATGGAACAACGCAAGTCTGATTTGGGAACCCTCCGATGATCAGTTGGGCGCCGCAGGAACTACAGATGGCGTTGTTACCGGAGCAGCTTTTACTGGAACGAACACTAAAACATTGACTTTAATTCGTTCCAATGGACTGGGAGATATTACGGCTGTTTTTACTGATCTGGTGGATGATGCTGATGCTGATCCCGCTAACGAAATACAAACATTGAGTGTAACAGGCAACGACCTAAGTATCTCTTCTGGTAATACAGTAACACTTCCTGTGAATAGTTATACAGCAGGAACAGGTATTAATATTTCTGGGAATCAAGTAATAAACATAGCGCCCGATCAAACGGTAACACTTACTGGAACAGGAGCTACCACTATCTCTGGAACGTATCCTGATTTTACTATTAGTAGTACCGACAACAATACATCATATTCTGCTGGGACAGGCATTAATATTAATGGGAGTAGTCAAATAGTTAATACTGCACCCGATCAGACTGTTATTCTTCAATCTGGATCCGGAATTATAGTCACCGGAACTTATCCTATGTTTAATATTGCAAATAATAATCCTGATCAGGTTGTCACGCTGACAGGGACTGGTTCAACAACAATAACAGGCACTTATCCGAACTTCACTGTAAGTAGCACCGACGATAATACTACTTATAGTGCAGGAGCTGGCATAAATCTAAATGGGACGGAGATTGTCAATGCTTCTCCAGATCAAACAGTTGTATTGCAGCCGGGTGCAGGTATTTCTGTCACGGGAACCTATCCTAGTTTTAATATAGCCAATAGTAATCCTGATCAGGTTGTTACAATAACAGGAGCCGGATCTGCAGCTGTTACGGGAACTTATCCAAACTTTACTATCACTGGAACAGATAATAGTACAACTTATACGGCGGGTACAGGACTTACATTATCAGGAACTACCTTCTCTCATAATGCCCATACGGGTGATGCCAGTGGAACAACAAATCTAACTGTGACTGGAATTCAGGGCAGATCAGTTTCCTCCACAGCGCCTGTTACAGGACAGGTTTTTAAGTACAATGGCACATCATGGGTTCCTTCGGCTGATGATAATACAACTTATACTGCAGGTACTGGAATAAACCTGGCAGGAACACAGATAGTCAATGCTGCTCCGGATCAGATAGTTAGCTTAACTCCTGGTACAGGCATTTCTGTTACAGGAACTTATCCTAATTTTAGTATATTAAATACAACCCCCGACCAACCTGTAGTATTAACAGGAGGTGGAACAACAACTATTACTGGCACTTATCCTAATTTTACCATCAGTAGTACCGATGCAAATACAACATATACTGCCGGAACCGGACTTGCATTGACAGGAACTCAATTCAGTCATACTGCACATACCGGAGATGTTAGTGGAACAACTACTTTAACTGTCACCGGAATGCAGGGCAGATCCATTTCCACTAGTATACCAGCCAATGGCCAGGTGTTGAAATGGAATTCAACAACTTCGAAGTGGGAGCCTAATGACGATGCTTTGGGAGCAGTAGGAACCAACGACGGCGTTGTTACCAGTGCAAATGTAACTGGAACAACAACGAAGACAATAACTTTGACCCGTTCAGAAGGTTTGGGCGATATTACTGCCACTTTTACTGATGCAGGCTCTGTTTATACGGCTGGGACTGGAATTGATGTCACCGGCACTACAATAACAAATACTGCGCCTGATCAGACAGTAGCTCTGACAGGAAGTGGTTCAACTACCATAAGTGGGACCTATCCAAATTTTACCATTAGCAGTACTGATAATAATACCACTTATAGTGCAGGAACTGGACTAAGCTTATCTGGAACTACATTTAATTCGACACAAACATTAAATCAGACTTTAACGAATGGAAATTCTGCCGGATCAAATAGTATTGATATGAATTCTCAAAATATTACGAATGCTAGTATATTGGGTTTAAGATATAATAATGCAGCCTATTTGGATATGTATTATGGTCATATTTATGATTATGCAGGTAGCCATGGTGTGAATGGTCAGGTATTAACTGTTCATGGTACGAGTCCAAATACTTATGTTTTATGGGAAAATCCTTCAAATTTATTTTCTGAAGGCTCAGGTATAAGTATTATAGGTGGCACAATTTCAAATACATTGCCCGATCAGACGGTCACTTTAACTGGTGGTGGATCTACTTCCATTTCTGGCTCCTATCCAAATTTTACCATTAGCAGTACCGACAATAATACAACCTATTCTGCCGGAACAGGACTGACATTATCAGGTACGACTTTTTCTCATCCATCACATAGTGGAGATGTATCTGGATCAACTGCACTTACAGTAACAGGACTTCAGGGGAGAACAGTATCATCAACCCTACCAACTTCTGGACAGGTTTTAAAATATGATGGTACTGGATGGGTTCCATCCAGTGACAACGCAGGAACAGGGACAGTGACTAGTATTGCTACTGGGAATGGAATAACGGGAGGAACGATCACAACCACTGGTACTTTGGGTTTGACCGGTCAGTCTTTAGCGTTACACAATCTTGCAACCAATGGTCTCATTACTCGAACCTCCTCTGGTACTATTGCTGCCCGAACTATTACCGCGGGGAATGGGATCAGTATTACGAATGGAGATGGCGTAAGCGGGAACCCAACCATTGCGGCTAGCTTTGGCACAACCGCAACAACAGTAGCTGCGGGAAATCACACGCATGCTTCATATGGAGCTGCGGGTTTAACGGGGTATATTCAGTTTAATAATAGTGGTTCTTTTGGCGGTAGCTCGGAGTTATTTTGGGATAATACAAATGCACGCATGGGAGTGGGGCTTACAGATCCTAACGGGCGAATGGTTATTAAAGGAAGTTCTTCCGCTCCGGCTACTGAGCCGTTGTTTGAAATAAAAGATGATGAAGGTCAGACTGTTTTTGTCGTTTATAAAGATAGTGTGAGGATATTTTTTAATGACGATCCTGCAAAAACCAACAAAGGAACATTTGCTGTAAGTGGAAGAAACAGTGCAAAAGCTTTTACGAATAATTATTTACTAATTCGTCCAGATAGTTCCAGAATTTATACTGCAGACTCATTAAGTGGATTTGGTGTCGAAAATGTAGGTTCTATTGGAAGTCAAAGTTATATGAAATTAACTCCACGCAACTATTTTATTGGACACGAGGCGGGAAACAGTATCGTGTCAGGTCGTTATAATTCTCTTATTGGATTTCAAAGTGGGGCTAATATTATCGGGGGTAGTTATAATCTGTTTTTGGGATACAGAACAGGATATGCAAGTACTTGGACGAATTATTGTACAGTTATGGGATATCTTGCTGGTGAAAATAATACAAGTAGTGACAATACTCTGATTGGTTACAAGGCAGGTAACATGCACCAAGGTGGAGGTGGTAACGTTTTTCTGGGAAGTAAGACCGGGCAAAATGATGTCAACGGTTCTCAGAATGTTTATATCGGAGAAGAAGCTGGTTTTAACAATCTTAGTGGTCAAAAAAATATTTATATAGGAGTTGCTAGCGGACATTCCAATACTCTTGGATCTTTTAACCTCTTTTTAGGAAATGAAGCCGGGTATGCTAATACAACAGGTCAGAATAATATCTTTTTAGGGTATCAGTCGGGTTTAGCTAATACCCAGGGGGAGAATAATATTTTTATTGGTAACTCAGCTGGAAAGAGTAATGTTGGTGTTGGCGCTTTTACTGGAGACTACAATACATTCATTGGTTATTCTTCAGGTATGTCAAATACAGATGGCGTAAGTAATGTTTTTATTGGAGATTTATCCGGGACGGCTAATCAAACTGGTAATTACAATGTTTACATTGGTAAGAATTCTGGTGGTCAAGCTAACTCTGGAAACAATGTGTGTGTGGGAGCCCAGACAAAAGCCAATGGAAATAATAATGTGATGTTAGGGACCAATGCAGGGAATATGAATACAGGTAGTGGAAATCTCTTTATTGGGTCAGGAGCAGGAACAAGTGTTGGAGTAAGCAACAGGTTAATTATTGAAAACTCATCGGATATAACCAATCCGATGATTGAAGGAGATTTTTCAAATAATCGTATTGCTTTTCATAGAACAGCATCTACTTATCCTTTACAAGTAGGAACAACTTTTACCAATGGTAATGGTGCTTTTCTGACTGCGGGAGGTGTGTGGACAGCCGGCTCTTCTCGTGCTATTAAAGATCGTTATACAGCACTTGACGGACAGTCTATTTTGAATAAAATTGAGAATATGGAGCTCAAAGGGTGGTTCTATAAAGGGACTGAGGAATATCACATTGGGCCTTTTGCTGAAGATTTTTATCAAGCTTTTGGAACTGGAGATCAAAATGTTAAAGAAGACCTAGGGAAATACCTTTCAGCAACAGACGTGTCGGGTGTTGCTATGGTGGCTATACAAGAGATGATAAAAGAGATTAACTCCCTGAAAAAATCGAACGAAGAACTGAAATTATTGATTCAGGCTCAGCAAAAACAATTGGAGTTATTGAAATAAACAACTGTGATTTTTTAAATTGAAAAATAATTAAAGGGGCATAGCCTCTTTTTTTATATATTTGTAAAAAAAATCAATTATGAAAAAATATCTATTTTTACTATTGACTGTATTTGTATGCAATAGCATTTTTGCTCAAGCGCCAGAATCATTTAATTACCAAGCTGTTGTTCGCGATGCTGGTGGTGTGGCTTTAGTCAATCATTCTGTAGGCATACAGATTAGTATACTTCAGGGCACTTTACCCGGAACAGCTGTTTATATCGAAACATTTGCGTCCAGTACAAATAGTATTGGTGTTATTAATTTGGCAGTTGGCACAGGAATAGTTCAAAATGGAAGTATTACTTCTATTGATTGGTCGAATGGGCCTTATTATATGAACGTTGCAATAGACGTTGATGGAGGTACAACATATGCTGATATGGGGACGGTTGAGTTACTCAGCGTACCCTTTGCTTTATATGCAAAAACTGCAGGTAATGCTTTTAGTGGAGATTATAATGATTTGACTAATAAGCCAACACTGGGTGGAGATGCCACGGGTACTTTAAATGCAAATACTGTTGTCAAAATTCAGGGCATGGATGTGTCATCTAATATTCCTGCCAACGGACAAATTTTAAAATGGAATAATTCTACTTCAACATGGGAACCTGCCGATGATGAACTGGGTGCAGCTGGCACTACTGATGGAGTCGTTAATGGAGCCAGTGTGACTGGAACAAGTTCAAAAACACTTACATTGATTCGTTCCAATGGATTAGGTGATATCACAGCCGTTTTTACTGATATGGTGGATGATGCAGATGCAGATCCTACAAACGAAATTCAAAATTTGAGTCTTTCTGGTAATAATCTGAGTATTTCAGGAGGAAATATGGTAACTCTCCCTTCTACAAATTATACATCAGGAACTGGAATCTCTGTTTCGGGGAGCACAATCTCCAATACAGCACCCGATCAAACGGTGACATTAACAGGAACAGGTGCAACAACTGTTTCAGGAACATACCCAAGCTTTACAATTAATAGCACCGACAATAATACAACTTATACTGCTGGAACTGGAATCAGTATTAATGGCAGCAATCAGATTGTAAACACAGCTCCCAATCAGGTAGTATCATTAACTGGGACAGGATCTACAACAGTAAGTGGTACATATCCTAGTTTTACAATCAATAGTACAGATGCTAACACTGTTTATACTGCCGGTTCAGGGTTGTCTTTAACAGGAACAACTTTTGCCAATACGGCTCCCGATCAGACGGTCACAATTTCAGGTTCAGGAGCAACTACAGTAACGGGGACTTATCCTAATTTCAGTATAAGCAGCACCGATAATAATACTACATATTTAGCCGGAACAGGGATGACATTGTCAGGGACAACGTTTAACAGTGCATGGACCACCAGCGGAGCAAATCTGTATAATAACAATGCTGGTTTTGTAGGTATAGGTCACTCTTCACCTATTAATCCATTACATGTATATGTTCCTGCTGCAGCTTCTTCTGTTAGAATCGGAAGTTCCTCATTTTATGTTGATAATAAATTGTATTTTGGTGATGGAAGTTTCGCTTTTATAGGAGAAGATGCTGTAGATGATCGTTTGATGATTAAAGGTGGTTCTTTAGTAATAAGTGCTGCTGGTTCAATAGGTGCTGCTGGACAGGTGCTTACTTCCAATGGAACAACGGCCAGTTGGCAGAATAATTCAGTTGCTGGTATGTGGGCAGTTAACGGTACACATATTTATAGTAATAATACCGGAAATGTAGGTGTTGGTATCAATGTCCCTAATGCCAGATTGACTATTAAAGGTAATTCGACTGCTGCTGCAACAGAACCTTTGTTTGAAATAAAAAACCGTACTGGGCAGACTGTTTTTGTAGTTTACGAAGACAGTGTCAGAATCTATGTTGACGATGATCCTGCCAAATCAAATAAAGGAACTTTTGCTGTAAGCGGCCGTAATAGTTCTAAAGCTTTTACAAATAATTATTTATGGGTAACGCCTGATAGCTCCAGAATTTATACTGGAAATGCTAATGCAGGGTTCGGCGTTAGAAATATTAATGGAACCAGTCTTGAATCATATATGAATCTTACCCCTTATAATTATTTTATTGGACATAATAGCGGAACTCATATTACTATTGATATTCCAACTGAACAAGGGATTTATAATAGTACCCTTGGCTATGAAGCTGGAATGAGTCTGACTCAAGGTACTTCCAATGTATTTCTCGGTTACCAGGCTGGAAGAGATCAAACAAGTGGATGGTCAAATGTGGCTGTAGGAAGTGGCGCAGGTACAAATACAAATACCACTTACACAACATTTTTAGGATGTAATTCTGGAGCATATGCAGCAGGAGATGATAATGTCTATGTAGGGTATAATGCTGGAAGACTTTCTGCTTCAAATGACAATTTCGCTTCTGTTATTATAGGGTCAGAAACAGGTTGGAATTCATTTGGTTCAGGGAATACTGTTGTCGGCTCTGGTGCAGGACGCAATAATATTGCAAGCCCTGTATCCAGAAATCAGAATATTTTTATTGGTCAAGGTGCTGGAGCATATACTTCTGCTTGGGGATTAGTAGATAATAACATTTGTATAGGTTATGATGCTGGCAATGGTGCCGGTGTTACTGGTTCTAATCAGTTATTTATCGAAAATTTAGGGGATGTTACAAATCCATTAATTCATGGTAATTTCTCAACCAATCGTATTGCATTTCATAGTAAAACAACTCTTTATCCGTTTCAAGTTGGAGTTTGGGGTAGCAGTGTTAATGGAAATGGAGCTTATTTATCTGGTGGAGGGGTTTGGAATACGGGTTCTTCTCGTTTAATTAAAGATCGTTTTACACAATTAAACGCCACCGATATTCTTAATAAAATTGCCAATATGGATCTTAAAGGATGGTATTATAAGGAAACACAAGAATATCATATTGGTCCATTTGCTGAAGATTTTTATGAAGCTTTTGGCTGTGGCGATCAAAATGTAAAAGAAGATTTGGGTAAGTATGTTGCTCCTAGCGATGTCGCAGGTGTAAGCCTTTTTGCAATTCAGCAACTGATACAGCAAAATAAAGACTTGCTTAAAATTATCGAAGATCAACAAAAACGTATCGAAAGTCTCGAAAGCAAGATTAAATAATTTTCTTTTTGATGATTGAAAAGCCGACGAGTTTCGTCGGCTTTTTTGCATTATATTGAACAGGATTTAAATTAAGTAATTGTTATTTATATGATTGACATATGTTTTTTTGACGAATGATTTTTACGTAAGAAAAAAATGACATAATATTGAAGTACAAAAAAATATGATTATGAAAAGAATTATTTTTCTTATGTTCTTCGCACTCGTCTCAGTTTTTACCTATGCTCAGGCACCCGAATCTTTTAGCTATCAGGCAGTGGTTCGCGATGCTTCTGGAGTTGCTTTGATAAATCAGCCTGTTGGCGTTCAAATTAGCTTAATACAAGGAGCATTGCCCGGAACACCAGTATATGTTGAGTCGTATGCTATATCTTCCAATGGATTAGGAATGATAAACCTTGCTATTGGAACGGGGTTAGTCCAGAATGGGGATATACAGAATATAGATTGGTCGAATGGGCCATATTATATGAACGTTTCCATAGACATAGCAGGAGGTACGGCTTATAGTGACATGGGAACTGTCCAGTTGCTAAGTGTCCCTTTTGCTTTATATGCCAAATCGGCGGGAAATACATTTAGTGGAGATTATAATGATCTGACCAGTAAGCCAACTCTGTCAGGAGATGTTTCAGGAAACATTGAAGCTAATAGTGTTGACCGAATTAGAGGGATGAATGTGTCTTCCAATATTCCTGCTAATGGGCAGGTACTAAAATGGAACAATGTTTCAATGACTTGGGAACCTCAGGATGATCAGTTAGGTGCTGCTGGCACAACAGATGGCGTGGTAACGGGTGCTACTGTTTCAGGAAGTACAAGTAAAACATTGACACTGATTCGATCCAATGGATTAGGCGATATTACTGCTGTTTTTTCGGATGAAGTGGATGATGCTGATGCTGATCCTAGCAATGAAATTCAAAGCTTAAGCCTGGCTGGAAATGACCTGAGTATTTCTGGAAGTAATACTGTAACGCTTCCTCAACTTAGTTATACGGCTGGTAATGGTATTGATTTAACCAATAATGTGATAACAAATACGGCAACAGATCAGCTGGTTACATTAGTTGGAGCAGGCGCGACAACTATAACAGGAACTTATCCTAATTTTACAATATCTAGTACCGATAATTCTATTGACCCGGATTCCGATCCTTCGAATGAGATTCAAACACTCACCGTGAACGGAAATGATTTAACCATTTCAAACGGAAACTCTGTAACATTACCCCAGATGATTTATACTTCAGGTACAGGAATTGGTGTGTCCGGAACAGTTATTACAAATACGGCACCGGATCAAGAGGTCTCGTTAACTGAAGGAACAGGTATTACGATCAGTGGAAATTATCCAGATTTTGTAGTGACAAACACTGCTCCAGATCAAAATGTTATATTGACAGGAACTGGAGCGACATCAGTCACAGGGACATATCCAAATTTTACCATCAGCAGTACCGATGCAAATACAACATACTCTGCCGGAACAGGAATATCACTGTCAGGAACACAGTTTAGTCATAATGCCCATTCTGGAGACGTTAGCGGAACTACTGCATTAACTGTTACCGGAATGCAGGGCAGATCCATTTCCACCAATATACCTGCCAATGGCCAGGTGTTGAAATGGAATTCAACTACTTCCAAATGGGAGCCCAATGACGATGCACTAGGTGCCGCAGGAACCAATGATGGCGTTGTAACTAGTGCAAGTGTGACAGGAACATCAACTAAAACTTTAACCTTGACGCGTTCCGAAGGATTGGGGAATATTACTGCTACCTTTAATGACGCAGGTTCTGTATATACAGCTGGAACTGGAATTGATGTCACAGGAACTACAATTACTAATACTGCACCCGATCAAACAGTTTCTCTCTCAGGCAGTGGTTCTACCACAGTAAGTGGAACCTATCCAAACTTTACCATTAACAGTATAGATAATAATACAACTTATAGTGCTGGTTCTGGACTTAGCTTATCGGGTACAACATTTTCTTCTACGCAAAACCTGACTCAAACACTAGCTAATGGAAATTCAGCTGGCACCTATAGTATTAATATGAATAGCCAGAATATTACGGGGGCAAATATCTTAGGACTTCGTTCAAATAATGCCGCATATATTGATATGTATTATGGTCATATTTATGATTATTCCGGAAGTCATGGTATTGAAGGCCAGGTCTTAAGAGTGCATGGTACAAGTCCTAATACTTATGTTACTTGGGATAATCCAAGTACTTTGTTTACCGCTGGCACAGGGGTCAGTATAACTGGAAATACATTAAATACCGTTTGGTCAGTAAATGGCACTCATATATACAATAATAATACGGGTAATGTGGGCGTAGGATTGAATGTCCCTAATGCACGATTAACCGTAAAAGGAAGTTCGACTGCAGCCAACACAGAACCTCTTTTTGAAATAAAAAACAGAACAGGTCAGACGGTCTTTATCGTGTATGAAGACAGCGTTCGTATTTATGTTGATGATGATCCTGCGAAGTCAAATAAAGGCGCTTTTGCCGTGAGTGGTCGCAATTCGGCTAAAGCAATAACAAATGATTTTCTTGTTGTTACCCCTGATAGAACAAGAATTTTTACCGGTGATACCATTAATGGCTTTGGTATTGGAAACCTTACCGGAACGGTGGCTGATTATATACGTTTTAATACCCGAAACTATCATATTGGAATGCAAGCCGGGGGGCAGTTAAATACAGCAAATACAAACAATGCATACAATTTGTTTGTAGGTCATCAGGCAGGTTTTAATACTGTAACCGGAAACCATAATACTTTTATTGGATATCAGGCGGGTTACAGTTGTAATCAGGGGCCTTTTCCTTATCAATCTATCAGCAATGTTTATATTGGGTATCGTGCAGGTTATGCAAATACCTATGGGGCACAAAACGTTTATATTGGGACTAGTGCAGGAGGAACATTGGGCGTTGGCGGAAGTGACAATGTTTATATTGGTAATAGTGCTGGATTATACGGCAATATGAACGTTGTAATTGGGTCGAATGCTACTTGTGGTCAGGATAAATTGAATAATGTTATATTGGGTTATTCTGCCAAAGCTAACGGTAGTCAAAATGTTGTAATTGGTCGCTATGCCGGATTATATAGTGCCGGAAACGGAAGTGTATTTATTGGTGATAATGCTGGTAGATTTGAAACAAATAGCAATAGGTTTTATCTGAGCAATGCATCGGTAACGGATTATGCTACAGGATTAGCCAATACTTTAATGTATGGGGAATTTGATAATAAAAAAATGAGAATTAATGGATATCTGGGTATAGGAATAACTCCTTCGTATCCGATACATGTGGTTGATGTTACTGCTTCTACCAATAATGCTGCGATATATGCGACTCACAATGTCACCGATGGGTATGGGACGGGTGTTGAGGGGCAGGGAGATTATACCGCTATCAGAGGATATTCAACGACTACCAGTACAAGTGCAAATTATGCCGGCCGGTTTTCCTGTTATCAATATGATACAGGAACTGCCTATGGCGTGTATGGATATTCATATAAAAGTACTTCTGGTACTGCTTATGGGGTTTATGGTGGAGTTTCTGCAAGTTTCGGAACTGCTTATGCAGGTTATTTTGCAGGGAATGTTCATGTGACTGGAACTTTATCTAAAGCTGGAGGTACATTTAGAATTGATCATCCTTCAGATCCTGAAAATAAATATCTGAATCATTCTTTTGTCGAAAGTCCTGAAATGAAAAACGTGTATGATGGTGTTGTCGTATTGGATGCTGCCGGAGAAGCTGTTGTCGAACTACCTTCTTATTTTGATGTACTGAACGAAAATTTCAGATATCAGTTAACGGCTATCGGGCAATCCGCTGCACTCTTCATTAAGGAGGAGATTGCGAATAATAAATTCACCGTTGCCGGCGGACAGCCCGGTCAGAAAATTTCATGGCAGGTTACAGGTATTCGTAAGGACCCTTGGGCAAAAGCAAATCCTGTTTTAGTTGAAGAAGATAAAAAACCCGAAGAGAGAGGTAAATATCTCAATCCCGAAGTTTGGGGTAAGGGTAAAGAAAAGATGCTATTTTCTCTTCCTACAGAGGAAAAACCAGAATAGTAATACATAGAATTTGAAAAAGTCTATGCTCAGTATTGAGTGTAGACTTTTTTATTGAATGCTTTCTTCTATTGATCTCACACCACGCAGAAAATCCTCTACCTTCATTCTCCTTTTTCCTTCGGCCTGAAGTTCAGTAATACTTATAATCCCGTCATTACAGACCATGTAAACGTATGTCTTATTGTCTGTAAGTATCGTTCCGGGTAGCGATTTATGTCTGCCATCTATGAGTTCGGCTGCTAAAACCTTAATCATTGTATTTTTACTGTTGACAGAAATTGTTGTAAATGCTCCGGGGTACGGCGATAATCCTCTGATTTTGTTATAGACTTTTTCTGCTTTTTCGGTGGGGATAAGTCGGCAATCTTCTTTCTTTATTTTGGGAGCCACTGGTAATTCTTCGTCGGGTATGATAAAGGATTGCTGATTGACAGGTTCTGTTTGGTTGTTGCAGATATCCCGAATGGTTTTAAGTAGGAGAGTGGAGCCTTTTAGCATCAGTTCGTCGTGGAGTTCCCCGGCTGTCATATGAAAGGGAATATCTGTCTCGGTAAAACCGATTATTTTCCCGGTATCAATTTGTTCGTCGATAAAAAAAGTAGTCAGACCTGTTTTACTGTCACCGTTCATGATAGCGTGATTTATTGGTGCGGCACCACGATATCTGGGCAGTAACGAAGCATGTAGATTTATCGTACCATGGGCAGGTAATTGCCACACTTCTTTGGGCAGCATACGAAAAGCAACCACGACAAATAAATCGGCATTGAATTGACGTAGCTCAGCAATAAAAGCTGGGTCTTTCAATGAAACCGGCTGGAGTACAGGGATATTATTCGTTAAAGCGAATTTTTTTACCGGACTTTCTTTAAGTTGAAGTCCACGTCCTGCTGGTTTATCGGGAACGGTTACAATAGCAATAATGTCAATTTCACTATGAAAAATTGTTTCCAAAGGAACTACCGCGAATTCCGGTGTTCCCATGTAGATAATGCGATATGGTTTAATTTGTTCAGTTGTCATATGATTTAACACTTAATTTTAAATATTATCTTTTAGCATTAGATGTTAAAAATTAAGTGTTTAAGGTTTTCTTTATTTTGCTGCTTCTATTGCCAGCAATTCTTTCCAGTCTCTTGGCAGAATTCCTAACTCTACAGCCAGTTTGATGGTTTGCTGCGCTCTTTTTACTACCGGGGGATCTATCATTTTTGTGCCGAGAGAAACAACGCCGAGGCCCTTAGTGGTGGCATCATCAAAAGCCAATTCAATTCTCTTAGCTTTTTCTATCTCGTCATGATCGGGAGCAAAGTTGGTGTGAATGACAGGAATCTGGCGTGGGTGAATGCAACCCATTCCTTCGAATCCTAAAGATTTTGAGGTTTTTACGTTGATTGCTAAAGCGTCCATATCTCCAACATCGCTGAATACCGAATCTATGGGTTGTTTGCGGGCTGCTTTACATGCATTCACAAGTCGCATGCGAGCGAAAAGAGATTCTGTGCCTTCTTTGGTCCTTTTCACGCCGAGGTCGGCTGTAAAATCTTCGAGTCCGATGGCCAGGGATGTGACGTTCGGTGAAGCATTGGCAATCTCGAAGGCATTTTCAACACCAAGGGCAGATTCGATGATAGGCATGAAATATACGGGGTATGTAAGGTTGTTGAGTTTCTTCAACTTGTCAGTTTCGGCTTCAACCATTCTTACCTGCTCGGCATTTTCGCATTTGGGAATGAGAATAAGATTCACATGATGAGGGACTATCCATTTCAGATCTTCAATACCTGCGGGAACCTGATTGATGCGAACCATTCTTTCGGCACCATAAAAATTCACCGAACGAAGGGCATTGCGAACCAGAAAGCGTGCTTCATATTTTTTTGAATGTGCTACGGCATCTTCGAGATCAAGTATAATCCCGTTGGGTTTGTGAATTCCGGCATTTAGCATCATGCTGGGCGTATTGCCGGGCAGATATAAACGTGAAAAACGGTATTGGTCGGGTAGTGATGTTGTTTTGTTTTCTTCGATAACCGGGAGCAAGTATTCTTTGGTCGTATCTAACGCCTGTCTTATAGCGGCTTCAACCCGGGCAGCCATAGTAAAGTCGAGTGCGCCTTTATCGTCTACTTCAATAATGGCGTTTTTTACTTCGTAAAAGTCGACGATTTCTCTCACCAGTTTCTCTATGGCTTTGCCATACATTATTTGGACTTTGCTTTTAATCCTGAGGTCTATGCCACCGGATTCTGTTAATTCAAAACTAACAAAGCAATCAGAACGAACTTTGGCGTCGTTGTTACCTGCAAACCCTTTTTTCATGATACATTGATTTTATGCATGCAAAAATAAATAAAATAGAAGCTTTAAAAAAATCAAAATAGCATGAGGATTAAAAAACATTGCTTTATTTTGCATATTATGAAACTGAGTGCTGCTTTTAAGGAAAATTTGAGGATTTCTGTCGATTCTGTACGATCCAACAAGGTTAGAGCTGCACTGACCATTTTGATTATTGCGTTTGGAATTATGGCGCTGGTGGGAATTTTGACGGCTATTGATGCTATTCGTAGTTCATTAAATTCGAATTTCTCCAATTTGGGGGCCAATACTTTTAAAATTGAAAGTTTTCAGGTGAAGATGAAGATGGGAGAACACAGGGAACGAATTGAATATAAAGATATTACTTATACAGAAGCAACACGTTTCAAGGAAGACTATCCTATACCTTCCCTGATTTCAATTTCTGCTTTTCTTACCCGAAATTCTACAATTAAGCATGGCTCTGTAAAAACCAATCCTAACGTTCCTGTAATGGGAATCGATGACAGCTATTTTGCCGTTAGTGGATATACCTTGAACGATGGCCGAAATTTTACGGCCGCTGAGGTGCAGCGAGGTGATAATGTGATAGTTATCGGAAGTGAAATTGTAAAAACCATTTTTAAAGAAGAAAAAGAGGTGATTGGGAAATCGGTCACTATGGGTGGTCATCGTTTCAGAGTAGTGGGTGTACTGAAATCAAAAGGATCAAGTTTCGGCAGCCGGGGTGATTTGATGTGTTTTGTCACAATTAATAAGGCCAGGCAGATTAATCAGTCATCTCAACTGAGTTTTACCATCAACATCATGCCCTCAGAGAACGCTATGCTTGACGTTGCTATTGGCGAAGCCGAAGGTCTTTTTCGTATTATAAGAAAGCTGAAACTGAGTGAATCGAATAATTTCGAAATCATGAAAAGTGATATGCTTGTCAATATGCTGATGGACAATATTAAGTATATCACCATTGCAGCTACTCTTATTGGGATTATTACACTTTTAGGAGCTGCTATTGGATTGATGAATATTTTGTTGGTCTCTGTGGCCGAAAAAACGAGGGAAATAGGAACACGTAAGGCTTTAGGTGCAAATTCAGCAACTATAAAGCAACAGTTTCTTTTCGAAGCTATCGTAATTTGTCAATTAGGGGGAATCCTCGGAATTATTTTGGGGATCATTATAGGAAATCTTGTCGCAGTAATGATTGACGGACCTTTTGTTGTCCCCTGGTTATGGATTTCAGGGGGCATCGTGGTTTGCTTTATTGTGGGAATTTCTGCCGGGATTATTCCCGCTATTAAAGCGGCTAAGCTCGACCCCATTGAGGCATTGAGATATGAGTAACGATGCTATTGTAATGAATAATATTTCCCTTGCCTGGGAAGACAAAGTCATTGTCGAAGATTTTTCTTGCATTGTCCCTTTTGGAAGCAAAACTGTGCTGGTGGCTCCTTCAGGAAAGGGTAAAACAACACTATTACATGCTGTTGCGGGTTTTGTGAAACTGTTGAAAGGAGAAATTATTATTGATGGGAAGAAACTCATCTCTGGTCAAATGGCAAAGATTAGATCTCAATTGGCTTATGTGCCGCAAGACTTTCCCTTTTCAATGCGGGTGGAAGATTTTATGATGCTTCCCTTTAGTTTTTCATATAATCGACATCTGAAATTCAACTATCAGGACGCTATTCGGTTAATGGAGACGTTTTTATTAGATACAAGCGTCATGGATAAACCTATGACCGAAATATCGGGGGGTGAAAAACAGAGGGTTGCCTTGGTGACAGCCATTTTGTTACACAAGAAAATTTTGCTGCTGGACGAACCTGTGTCATCCTTAGACAGTAACAGTAAATCCAAAGTCATTGAATACATTTCCCAAAACAATGAAATGACTGTTTTTTCTGCTTCTCACGATCCGGAATGGATAGGAGCCTGTACCCAAAAAATTGAATTGTAATGGATACGCAGGATATAGGCTGGTTGAATTTGCTGATAGGACTTTTGATTCTGATTTTTCCACTGTGGATACTTCAGAAATATAAAACAGGGTTGGCAAAAGACGCTTTGATATCTTCCGGTAGAATGGTGTTGCAGTTGCTCCTTGTGGGGTTTTATCTCGAGTTTTTATTCAGAATCAATCTTTGGTGGGCAAATATTTTGTGGCTGTTAGTTATGATCGTAGTAGCTGCCTTTACGATGATTGGACGAACAGGTTTAAAATGGCGGAAGTTTTTATTGCCCAATTTTCTGGCGTTACTCTTTACTTTGCTTTTTGTAGATGTGTTTTTTCTTATGTTGGTAGTGCAAATGAAAACGGTTTTCGAAGCCAGGTATTTAATTCCTGTTTCGGGGATGATATTGGGAAATGCAATGCAAAATAGTATAATTGCTCTCAACGACTTTTACAATGAGATTAAAACACATCCTGCCGTTTATCGTTTTTCTTTAGCCAATGGAGCTACATTGCGTGAATCTTTGAAAAGTTATTACAAAAATGCACTCATTAAATCTCTGAATCCTACCGTTGCAAAAATGGCCGTCATTGGTCTGATTGCATTACCCGGAACAATGACGGGGCAGATTATCGGAGGAAGTAGCCCTGTGACAGCTATTAAGTATCAGATTATGCTTATGGTTGTCATCTTTGCCGCTTCTGCCATTTCATCCTGGCTATGTCTTATCCTTTCTTCCCGTTATGCGTTTGACGATATGGGAAACCTTAGAAAGGGAATTTTTTATCCAATAAAAAGGCAGAAAAAAAAATAAGTTAACCCATTTAAGATTAACTTATTTAATTATTAGTTTCTATGGAGTTCTGCTACTATTCCATTATAAAAGGGTAGCATTTTTAGAATTTTAATTCGCAGATTTTTGTTTGACCTGTACTTTTTTTCTGGTGCATAAGCATCGGTTTACCATCTTTATAGAAAATATCGATTGAAGACCAACCTGCACTCCAATTCTTGTCATAATATTTTTTTTCGAGAGTGCCGTTAGGATTTAATTTGGTTATTCTGGCAGTACCTTCGTCAGCTTTATTATGAAACATATATACTTCATTATTGAGTGTGAAGAATTCGATATTACTCCAACCAGTTGTCCATTTTTCTCTGTAGGATTCAGTTCCAAGATTTGGAGTTAAAAGCCCAGCTCTTGCTGCTGTTTCTAGCTTTGCCAAATCAATATTGTTAATTACACATGTTCCTTCATCTTCTTTTTGATACAGAATGAAAAAATTACCTCCATTTGTAGTCATAGCAAAATTGGTGTAACCTTTTGACCAGTTTTTTTCATATATTTTTGTTCCAACATCACCACCTTTTGTACAAGCATTTAAGCGGGTTAAGCCATCTTCTGCTTTGTAATGTAAAAAATAAACGACATCATTGTGAACGAAAAATTTTGTAGTTGTCCATCCGGTGCTCCATTTGTTTTCGTAAACTTTTGGTCCCATTTCAGTTCCGTTCATGATGCTATTGTAGTCCAGTTTACAAATTCTGGCAGTCCCTTCAGCTCCTTTTTGGTGAAAAAAGTACACTTCGCCTTTATATTCGTAGAAATCAATATTTGTCCAACCTGCGCTCCATTTTTTTGAGAATTTGGGTAATCCACCAACTTCAAGATTCCAAATGTCTGTTTGTCCTGTTTTAGAATTGTGACTGAAAAGAAATTTTTCGCCTTTCAATACAAAAATAAGAGAATGCGTATATCCACCTTGTAAAGTGACATCAACTTTGCAATCTAAATTAATCATTCCCGAGCTTAAATCTTGTGCAAATGTGCTCATTGAAAATACAATGGCGATTGCTAAAATAAATAACTTTTTCATTTTTTCATTTTTTAGTTTTTTTGCCTACTCTTTTCGATTTTCGGCATACTCGCTTAAGTCTCTTGTTTTGTATGGTTTCGTTAAGGATAATCCCATTAATATTTGATTTGTTTTATTGTTTGATAAGTTTCCAGGTAGAGCCCATTATACCATTCATTGTAATTGATTTTTTATCGGCTGATGGAGTTACTGTATAATTAACACCGCTGATTTTTAAGGTTTTTCCATCAAAATTCCATGCGCAATTCTTTGTCGTGGTTTGGTTTGCCATAATATCATATCTTTCGATATAGGATGCACTACCGCCTTTTTTGAAATTCCAGCTTACAAATTTTGTTTGATTTCCAGTTTTTGGCGAACCTCCAATTTTTTCTTCGGTTACTTTCCATGTTCCGATTATCCAATCGTTGCTTGAGGCTGTTGTAGTTGATGAAGAGGATGTTGTTGTGCTTCCTGAAGTTGTGGTTGTATTGGCTTTTGTTGTTTCGGAGGTTTTTGTTGATGCTGTTTCCTGTGGACCTGCCTTCAGAGTCATTTCTCCATTGATGTTTAAGACGTATTCTTTTTTGTCTTGCGTTACTGTTGTTAGGATATCTTCTCCTACTTTCATAAAACGATCTGCACTATCAAAAGTGGGTTCTTTCAGGTAATTTCCTTTTTTGTCAATAAATCCCCATTTTTCGCCAACTTGTACAGCACAATAATTCTGACTAAAAGCATAGCTATCAGAGCCAACTCTATCATATTGAAAAGGAATCAATGTTTTTCCATTTTCGTCAATAAAAAACCAAATCGGGTCGTCTGCATTTCTTCCTATTAGGTCTTCATTTAGCAGTCCTAAAAATTCTTCGGCGATTGAATTGGCAAAAGTAATTTTTGATTGCAAATCGTGAACCACAACACCAACGTTAATATTTTCAATGAATATACTTAAGCGTTCCTCACTCGCGTGGATTTCTTCTTCAATTTGTTTCCTTTTATCTTCGTTCTCAATAAATTCAAGGGCAA
>PHDH01000315.1 GCA_002840935.1 Bacteroidetes bacterium HGW-Bacteroidetes-21
CCTGCTACAAAATTTTACTCACAATACAGAAGCAAATATTTTGTACATTTGGAGAGTTAATAGACGAACTGCCGTTAGCACAAGGGTATTGAAAATGAATGAGATTAAAGATATAAACCCCGCTTTGAATTTAAGAGATGTGATATAATGAAAACTGAAGGTTAACCATGAAAAGAATAATAATAATTTTAGTGATTTTTCTAAACGCATTTTATTCAAATGCTCAATGGAATCTAATATCCAGTCAAGACACTTTATTCTTTTACACAGATGTTGAAGTGGTATCTGATTCAACGATTTTTGTTTGCGGAATACAATATGGAAATGGAGTGTTACTCAGATCTCAGGATATGGGTAATAGTTGGGATACGACTATATTCAATTACGATGTTCCTCATATAAGTTTTCCAAGTGTAAACATTGGTTATTTGATCGAGATACCTGACAATGTATATAAAACTGTAGATGGTGGAGATTCTTGGTCACTTATCAAAGACTCATTGTACTTTTACAGACCATCAATGGATTTGTTATTTATAAATGCTGATACTGGATACATTTCATCTCAGGATAACGGTGCATCACTGTATAGAACATTTGACGGTGGAATTAACTGGACACAATTGTATGATTCAAGTTTGATTTATGGACTACAATCGATTGGCGGGAGAGAGTTAATTTTTAGCAATGGAGTTCTATATACCAATGGAGGTGGCATCTTTTTAAAATCTTCTGATTTAGGAGAAAATTGGATTTCCTTTACAAACGATTCAGTTGAAGATCAGAGTAACACAATTGATATAAAAGGAGACACTATTTGGACAGCAGGGCATGTCGTTCAAAACTATACTCCTTACAATCACTATGGAGTAATTTCTAGA
Organism: Bacteroidetes bacterium HGW-Bacteroidetes-21; assembly: GCA_002840935.1. Classification (GTDB taxonomy): domain Bacteria; phylum Bacteroidota; class Bacteroidia; order Bacteroidales; family GWA2-32-17. The sequence goes on from PHDH01000315.1 coordinate 882, forward strand.
TCCTTTGATGGTGGAATAAACTGGAATGTAATTGAATATCAACAATATTATCAGTTCAGAGATATTCAAATGATTTCGAACCAAAAAGGTTTTATGATTGGCGGATATTTTTCTGATAATATTGCCTTTTATAAAACAGTTGATGGAGGTGACACATGGGGATATCAACAATGGATTGGAAATAATCAATTGGGGTTTTATCTAACAGCAATTGATTGCTTTAATGATTCTATTTGTTTTGCTGTTGGGTCTAATGGAAGTATTTTCAAGACAACCAACGGTGGCGGTGGAATGACATTACTTAGCGAGTCATTAGTTACTATTAATATCAAATTGAAGATATACCCCAACCCTGCCAATGATTTTATAAGTGTTGAAACAGAAGAAAAATCAACACTTGAAATAATAAATATGCAAGGACAAATCGTTGACACAAAAAGTTTGACTGAAAAAGTAAATAATCTTGATTTATCTAATCTTGTAAGCGGGGTTTATACTTTGAGAATTAAGACTGATAGAGGCATTGCAATAAGAAAACTGATTAAGCAATGACAAATACCCCAGTGCATAACACGCTGCAAGTCCGATTTTGCCAAGCAAGCATACACCTTGACAAAATCGGTGAGACTGGGCAAAACCCGGGCCGGCAGCGGGGCCGTTACCACCTATTGACCTTCAAGAGAAAATAACAACACATATTTTTGAATTGCGTGAAAAAGCAAAACAATTAGAAACAGAGGCAAAAGAAGTATTAGACAATGCAAAACAAGAAATTGAAAAAATGATTATAGGGTAAAATAAATTGAGTATGAAAGAAAATAAATCAGATTTTATTTTATTCAAAACCGAAGACGAAAAAATATCGGTTGATGTTCGGTTTGAAGATGAAACAGTATGGCTGACACAAGACCAAATGGCATTGTTATTTGGTAAAGCAAAATCAACCATTAACGAGCATATACAGAATATTTTTAAAGAAGGTGAGCTTGAAGAAGCATTGTGTACACAGAAATTCGGAATTTCCGAATTTCAGCAGAAAGCACCTAATTATTATAATTTAGATGTTATAATTTCCGTAGGTTACCGAGTGAAATCAATGCGAGGTACACAGTTTCGCCAATGGGCAACCAAACGACTAAACGAATATATCCGAAAAGGTTTTACGATGGACGATGAACGCCTCAAAAATTTAGGTGGTGGTGGCTATTGGAAAGAACTGTTGCAACGCATACGTGACATCCGTGCTTCCGAAAAAGTATTTTATCGTCAGGTGCTTGACATTTACGCAACCAGTATTGATTACGACCCAAAAGCAGAAGTTTCCATTGCATTTTTCAAGAAAGTACAAAACAAAATTCATTATGCAATACACGGACAAACGGCAGCCGAAGTAATATTCTCCCGTGCCGATGCAGAAAAAGATTTCATGGGTTTGATGACTTTCCCAGGTAATCGTCCGCACTTGAAAGACGTTGTTGTGGCAAAGAATTATTTAGACGAAAAAGAGCTTCGTTCATTGGGTCAAATAGTATCGGGGTATTTAGATTTTGCGGAACGTCAAGCTGAAAGAGAACAGTCTATGACAATGAAAGATTGGGCTGAACATTTAGATAAAATTTTGACAATGAGTGGTGAAAAGTTGTTACAGGGTGTAGGCTCTATCAGTCATGAGATTGCCATTGAAAAGGCTACCACAGAATATAAGAAGTATCAACAAAAAACATTGAGTGAAGCAGAAAAAAATTATTTAGACAGCTTGAAAACATTAGAAAATAAAATCAAAAAAAAGTAAAAATGCCAACGCATTTGCAAGCACATTGCCAAAGCCACACGAGCTAACGCTGTATCCAAAGCTTTGTCAAAGAGCTTGCAAAGTCAGTCCGAGTACCGCCTTTCAGGACGGTTTTAGGATTGCCCACGCTCAAAAAAACAAAATAAATTTGTGCTTCGTGGATAGGTTAGTGCAGATTGACAATGACAAGAAAATAAAGCTAAATAAATGATAAACAGACGGATATGAATGAACACCCGTTGCCAACATGCGGTATAGTTAATTGCCGGTGCAGTGCGTATTCGAGCGGTACATCTCGTATCAAAAGTAGTTGTATCTTGATTGGAAAGTGCTTCGAAATCGGCAACAAAAGCCTACCGCTGTTCGTTGGCGCAGGCGGATTCAGGGACTTGAGCCGTATTTTGCTTCTTTTTCGCGCATTCTGCATGTTAATATAGACTCAAAAACGTTATCCTTTGCCCGCTAACGTCAGTTTTGCTATTCATGGAAATGATCCTGCTACAAAATTTTACTCACAATACAGAAGCAAATATTTTGTACATTTGGAGAGTTAATAGACGAACT
>PHDH01000316.1 GCA_002840935.1 Bacteroidetes bacterium HGW-Bacteroidetes-21
TTCGACAGAAACACAGCGGTGAACGTTTGCTTTAATTTCATCAATATTATTCAAGGATTCCTGATACCCACGATCAATAATTTCCCATGCTTTACTAAAATCAGCAAACTTAATTCCCTGAATATCTGGTTCGATAAGTACGCCTTTTTCCGGCGGCACCGAATAATCGGTAGGGGCAACAATCATATTCTCTAATTGTAACAGCGGATTTTCTTCACTGGCCGGTGTTGAATTATGACTGACATTACAACCAATAATATAATCGGGATTAAAGTCTTTGATTAAAACATCTACGGGAAAATTATTGTAAATACCACCGTCGAAAAGAAGTTTGCCTTTAATGACCACGGGGCTGAAATAAAAAGGGGCTGCCATACTAGCTCTGACAGCTGAGCCCAAATCGCCTTCACTAAAAATCACGGCTTCTCTTAAATTTACGTCAGAAGCCACACAACGAAAAGGAACAAAAAGACTGTCGAAATCATAACCTGCGGCGGCAGAAGGAGGCGCAAAATACTCCATAAAAGCAAAATCCATACTATGTGTAGGTATCATACCTGTGGGTATCTGTGGCTTAAAGCCCGAATCCAGATTAAAATTCAAATCCAACCACGAGGCATCTTCCTCTCTTTTGAGGAACTGATACTTATACTCTTCACTAACATTTCCAAGAGCCCAATTTTGAAAATCGCTTCCCGTAACGATGGCTACCATTTCGTCAGCCGACATTCCACTGGCATACATAGCAGCTACAATAGCTCCCATGGAAGTCCCTGCAATATAGTCAATTGGGATATTATTTTCCTCCAGCACTTTAATAAGACCGATATGTGCCAATCCTTTGGCCCCACCCCCACTAAGTACCAAGCCAATTTTCTGGGCTGACAAAGTAAAACTGAGGCTAAAAATGCATATCAGGACAAACAGATGCTTCATATCTGCAAACTTACAAAATTCCAATCTGGGATTAAAAATATTATCGCGAAAAGCTTGTATTTTGCCTAGTAAATTTCAAAAAAATGTACTTATTTTAAGAATAATAAACGTTTTTAATCCGTTAAATGCATTTTATACACTACTTTTGCCATGATATGACTTGGACCGGAAAAATATTATCCATTCTACTTTTCTTGTGTTTTTATCAGCTCAATCTGGTTGCGCAGACTCACGAGTTAGTTCAGGTCAAAGGAATTGTCATTAACAATAACAAAGAACCTCTACCTTTTGTTCATATACTTGATTTGACCAAGGGAAAAGGTACCATCAGTCAATACGACGGAGAATTCAGTTTTTTCACTGAAAAGGGCGACACCCTTCAATTTACATGCGTTGGTCATAAAAGCACTAAAAAAATTATTCCTATAATTTTTCCTGAAAAAATTTATCATGTTGTAGTCGTTTTGAGAATAGACACGATTATGTTACCCGAAACTATCATTTTGCCTTGGAAAACATATAAAGAATTCAAAGAAGCAGTATTACACGCCAATGTTCCGGATGACGACTACGACAGAGCCGCTAAAAACTTGGCATTAATGGAGTTGCAACAACTTTTATATCCCGACGAAATGCCGATTGCCGCAGGTGCCGCATCCAGAATTTTCCTTTACGAACACTACGATAAATTGTACTGGAAAGGACAATCACAGCCCATGCAGATTTTCAATATTGTTGCCTGGCAACAATTTTTCGAGTATCTGAAAGACGGTAAATTCAAAAACAAAAAGAAGAAAAAATAATGACGTGGGAAGAAAAAATACGGGATTTCGGATTCTACCTGAAACTCGAAAAATCTCTTTCCGCCAATTCTGTAGAAGCATATTTACACGATATATCGCTGTTTCACTCATTCTTAATCAGAAATGGAATCGATAAATCGTACGCCAATTGTCTTCCATCCGATTTCAAAGACTTCATTGCTATGTTGAATGATCTGGGCATCGCTGCACGATCACAAGCAAGAATTATTTCGGGCATCCGGGCCTTCTATCACTTTCTGCTCATCAATAACGAATTGAAGAAAAATCCTTTGGAACTAGTCGACTTACCTAAGATAGGCCGAAAACTCCCCGTTTTTCTTTCACTGGAAGAAATTGACCTGATTCTTTCTCAGATTGACCTCAGCAAAACAGAAGGCCACCGAAACAAAGCCATGCTAGAAACATTATATAGTTGTGGATTACGCGTATCCGAACTCACCGATTTGAGAATCACCAACATGTTTTTCGATGAGGGTTTTATAAAAGTCACTGGCAAAGGAAGTAAAGAAAGGCTGGTTCCCATCAGTAGTACTGCAATGAAAGAAATCGGCTATTATTTCGAAAAGCAACGCAATCATATTAAACCACAAAAAGGTCACGAAAACTTCGTTTTTCTCAATAAATTTCATCGTAAGTTAAGCCGGGTAATGGTTTTCTACATTATTAAGGATTTGACAGCCAAAGCAGGTATAACAAAAATCATTAGCCCTCATACTTTTCGTCATTCTTTTGCCACCCATCTACTTGACAGGGGAGCTGACCTGAGAGCAATACAGGAAATGCTTGGCCATGAATCTATTACTACCACAGAAATATATACCCATCTGGAAAGAGAATACCTGCGCAGCGCTATCATAGAACATCATCCCAGAGCCTGACAAAAGACTATTTACCAACCTTGATAATGAATTCTTTCCGGCTTAAACCTACCGGTCGCAACCGGATTTTCGTTGGGATATCCAATAGCAATCATCGAAAAAGCAAAAACATGCTCTGGCAAAGAAAGCAAACTACTCATAGCTGTCATTCGCTCCTCTCTGGGATAAACACCAAGCCAAACACTACCCAGCTTAAATGAATGTGCTGCCAGCAATATGTTTTGTGTAGCAGCAGCACAGTCTATAGCACTGTATCCTTGCGATTTCTCTAGATTAAGATCGGCACAAACAATAATACAGGCAGCTGCCGTTTTGAGCATTTGGGCATAAGGATGAATTTCAGACAACGTGTCCATTTTTTCCTTTTCAGTAATGACAATAAAATGCCAGGGTTGTTGATTCCGCGCAGAAGGAGCATGCATTCCTGCATCAAGTATATCTTCGATAATCTTATATTCTACTGTTCCTGAGTTAAAATTCCGGATACTTCGACGTGATTTTAGAATTTCTAACATTTTTTTTTTGTAAAAGTCATAACTTTTTGAAAAAAGTCAAAATAAGTTGACTAAAGTTTTCGTTTTTTTCAT
>PHDH01000021.1 GCA_002840935.1 Bacteroidetes bacterium HGW-Bacteroidetes-21
ACAATGCAATATCCATCCCATCAGAAGCATCATTTCCTTCAATATTTTGTTTTAATGTTTTTACAATTTTATTATGCATCTTATTTAAAATTTCGGATACTTTCTTCATTTCTCCCTTTGATAGAATATCATTTAATATCAAATGACCAATCAACGAAAGCATTGCACCAGGTACACCATGGCCAGTACAATCTACTGCAGCGATATGGCAAGTATCACCTTCATGATAAAAAAAAGGATAATCACCACTTACAACATCTTTTGGAATATATAATATAAAGGATTGTGGGAGAATTGACTTTATTGAATTCTCATCAGGGAGAATAACATCTTGAATGCGTTTTGAATAATTAATACTTTCGGATATTTTCTTGTTTTGTTTTTCAATAACGCTTTTTGACTTTTCTAACTCAGACAAGGTGTTTGTTAAAATTTTTTTAAGTTCTCTTTCTCTCCATGTCGCTGAAATGAGATTAGAATTTGTTTGTTCCAATTCATTAATCATAATGGTTAAATTCTCAATATCCTTTTTTAGGTTATTGTTCTCTTCAACCAAATTAACATACTCAATGGCTTCTGACATAAGGTTAATGGTTTGTTGAGAAGAATTCTAAGAGTTTGAAGTTAATTTTGCGTAAAGCTCACTTTTTTGTTTTGATCCTAATATCTGATTTACCTGATTAAAAAAACGATCATCTAGCAGCCAAATAAATTCAGGAGAAATATCTACATTTTTGGTGACAAATTTTGAATTTAAGTAGAAGATTTTTAATTCTCCAGGGTTACTCTTACGCAAAAACTCATTGAGCTCAGAACTAGGTACAATGTCCAGTTTAGGAACATCGCCATGAATGCTGTATTTTAAAAGATTTGCAAATTGAGTAATAACTGATGCCGAAATAATATTGTCAATCTCAAGAAGAAAATCGTTGATAATACCTGATTTTTCCTCAGGACTTTTTGAAAGTATACTTTGCGAAAAATTTGCAGTTAAAAGTTTTTCGACTTCTTTTTCGCTAAAAATCAAGTAAGCTTTTCCTTCAAATGCACCTTTTATGTGAGTAGTTAAAAGATAGCTATTGTTAATACTGTTCTTTTTTGAAAGAGGAAAATAGTTATCCGAATTGAATTTCATATCATACGGTTGGATATATACTTTTTCGTTCAGAAAATATGAAAGGGAATCTGCTGATTTTGCAAATCCTATGTTTATTACCTCTTTTGTGAAATCTAAATCCACCTGATCAAGTTCAGTTGCCATATTTGTTTTTTTATTTCAACTTTCGTTAATTGATTAATACTTTGCATGAAATGAGTTTCAATTTTCCCCTCAATAAATTCATCTTTTTGATAATACTATTGAAAAACTTTATTTACTTCTTCAACTAGACTCTGTGCTGTAAATGGTTTTACTATGTAATTGGAAGCACCTAAACTCATGCCTTCTTTTACAACAAGTTCTTGGCCAACAGCACTAATCATAATGATTTTTGATTCGATATTATTTTCCTGTTTGAGTACTCTTAAGATATCAATGCCTATCATGTCAGGCAATATGTTGTCGAGAGTTATGAGGTCAGGTTTATGTTCAAGAGCCATAGCTATGGCCGATTCTCCATTTGCAGCCTGAGCTACAATTTCGTATCCTGATTTGATTAGGGCATCACTTATCATGGTTCTCATGTATAGTGAATCATCTACAACTAAAACTTTTTTCATATTATCGACATTAAAATGTTAAACAATTTCTTTTTCGTTTTTTCACCTAAACTATTACAAATTTATCTTTTCAGGGGCCATTTTGAAATAGGTTCTTACTGCTATTTTTAGCTAGTATGATTGTCCTATTTTTGATAATTAATATTGTTTGCATAGAATGAATTTCTTTTAGTTAATGCTTTGCTTCAATTGCTAATACATGATTTGCAATAGCCGAAAGGGGTAATGTTTTAGTAACTCCTCCAAGTTTAATTGCTTCTTTTGGCATGCCAAAAACGACACAACTTGCTTCGTCCTGAGCAATTGTGTAAGCCCCTACCTGATACATCTCAAGTAATCCGGCCGCACCATCATCTCCCATACCTGTCATAATTACACCTATGGCATTTTTTCCTGCATAACTGGCAGTTGATCTAAAAAGTACATCCACAGAAGGTCTGTGTCTATTAACCATAGGACCTTCTTTAACTTCAACATAATATCTTGCTCCACTTCGTTTTAATATAGTATGAAAATTTCCTGGGGCTATTAATGCTCTCCCTCTTATTACAGAGTCGTTGTTTTCGGCTTCTTTAACCGAAATTTTACAAATTCTATCGAGTCTGTCGGCAAAGGATTTTGTGAATTTTTCAGGCATATGTTGTACAATAACAATTCCCGGACAATCGTACGGAAAAGCCTGAAGAAATGTAGTTAATGCTTCTGTCCCTCCAGTTGATGCGCCTACTGCAATTACCATATTCGTAGTTTTTGCCATACTACGTATAGGTGTTTTTTGTAAAATAACATCTGCTGATAGTTTTGGCTGAACTATAATTTCTTGACTAAATAACTTTCTTTTAACTTGAGCTAATGAAGCTGCTTTTATAGCATCACAAATTCTAATTCTGGACTCTTCTATAAAAGTTTTTGTGTCAGATTTCGGTTTTGTGATTATTTCAACCGCGCCATATTCTAGCGCATTTAATCCTGTTTCAGTTCCATTAGATGTAAGGCTAGAAATAATGACAACAGGAATAGGGTGTTGCGACATTATTTTTTTTAAAAAACTAATCCCATCCATTCTGGGCATTTCAACATCTAAAGTAATTACATCAGGAATTTCTTCAGCAATTTTGTTTACTGCATAATAAGGGTCGACAGCAGTCCCCATGATTTCAATTTCAGGATCGGAGGATAGAATATTTGAAAGTGTATTTCTAACTACTGCCGAGTCATCAACGATTAGTACCCTTATTTTACGTTTCATATCAGAAAATATTATTTTTCTTTTACATTCAATGCGTTTTGAACTACTTTCTCCGTTGGTAATATCAAATTGAACTCTGTTTTCTGTATATACTTTTGCATTACACTTCCAGTATTTGTATTAAAGATGATTTTTCGCCCTAAAACATCTCCAACGCTCATTTTTAAAATTGCAATATTTTCTTGAGCTAATACTTCTTTTGCTAATGCAATATTTCGTTCTCCGATATTAAATTGCTTGATTTTTGTTTGAATTATTTCTGCTCCTCCAAATACTTTTGCAATCAAATTTCTTTTTAAACTTCCCATTTCCTGCATTTTTTCAATCAGTTTAACGATTGCAATATTTCCATACTTAGGAGAGGCCAATCCTTGTCCATTCCATAAGGGGAGCATAAAGTGGTTAATCCCTCCAATCTGAAGTATTGGATCATAAAGACAAACCGAAACACACGATCCTAGAACTGTGGATACAACAGCTGGTTCCTTGCTCGCAAATATTCCGGCTGGATATAAATAATAAGTATTTGAAATATGATCCTTTTCAACATTCATCTTTAATCTCTATTAGAAAAGTTCTCCCTCTTCAAAAAGGAAAATATTACCATCTGATGCTAGTGTGTTTTGATTTCCTGATTCGGAACTGACAGGAATTTTAATAATAAATGTACTTCCGTTACCCGGAGAGCTTTCCAGATATATTGAACCATTCATAAATTCAAGATAATCGTTGCAAACAGAAAGCCCTAACCCATGCCCTTTGTTTAATGTGTTAATATTTGAATCGGCCTTTTTAAACCTATCGAAAATCAGTTTCTCTTCTTCTTTAGCAATACCTATCCCATTATCTTTTACAGTAACAGTTAGCATTTGAGATGTAAATTCTGTAATAATTTTAACCTCGCTATCTGCATGGCTATATTGAATAGCATTACTTATTACGTTTTTTAAAATGATCTGAAATTTTAATTGATCAGTTAAAAATGAAGTAGAGTCGTTAGTTTTTTCAATTGTATTTTGTAAACTTAGCTTTATTTTGTTTTTATCAGCCATATGCTGAAATGATGAAACAGTTTGTTCAATTACACTGTAAACATCCACTTTGTTTATTTGCAATGCAACTTCACCAGCTTCGATTTCGGCTGCGGCAAAAATATTTTGGAGTTGGAAATCAAGATGAAAAGCTTCAGAGAATATAAGCGAAAGTATGTGCTTAATTTGATCAGGGCCATAGTTGTCCGAATTTATTAAACTGCTTGACAGACCTATAATGGCAGCAAATGGATTAATAATTTCATTTCTAATATTTGAAAGAAAGTGACTTTTCATTGCTTCTGATTCTTCCAGATGCTTATTCAAGGTAGTAAGTTGACTGGTAAGTGCGTTAAGCTCTTTCAATGCTTTATCGTTTTCACTGAATCTGTTTTCTAATTCTTTTATCAGTTCTTTGTCTGTCAATCGATTCATAAAAATGGAGTTAAATTTATAACTTTTTGAAAACAGTGGGGCGAATACTCTTTAAAGGAACTTTCAGATTCGTAATACTTTCCGAATGTCCTAAAAACAAGTATCCTCCTGTTTTAATTTTTGAACACAGCTTAGTGATTACTTTTTCCTGAGTTTGTCTGTCAAAATATATAATTACATTTCGACAAAAAATAACGTCATATAGTTCGGATGAAAGATACGTCTCATCCATAAAATTGAATCTGTCGAAGACTATCTTAGAACGTAATTCGGGTTTAATTCTTACTGTTTTAACGTTTGGGTCTTTATGCTTTAGAAAAAACTTTCTTTTTATGTCTATAGGGATGTTTTCTACTGTTTTTATTTGATATACAGCTTCAATAGCTTTTTCAAGTACTTTGGTCGAAATGTCTGTAGCATAGATATTATATCCTGGAATAATTCCTTTTTCAACTTCATATTCAAGCACCATTGATAATGTATATGGTTCCTCTCCTGTACTACAACCTGCACTCCAAATATGCATTGGTTTAAAACCTTCCTTTTGAAGATACTCTGGGATAACAATTTGTGTCAAATATTCAAAATGAATAGGCTCCCTAAAAAAGTCGGTTTTATTAGTAGTTACAACGTCTAGCATTTGTACAAGTTCTTTGGCTATGCCTTCTTTACTAAACAAATACTCTATATAATCATTGAAATTATCTATTGAAAGTGCCCGTAATCTCTTTAAAAGCCGGCTTTCAAGCATAGTTTTTTTTGCTTCGGGCATTTTTATGCCGACTTCGGTATATATAAACGAACTCAGTTGTCTGAATTGAGTTAAAGTTAATTGAACATTAATATTGTTGATAGGAATGATATTCATAAAACTATTCTTCAAGTATCTTTCTTAATCATTTTCAACTTTGTTTCCTTCTAGCAAATAATTTGAAAGTATAAGACTTGTTTAACCTTTTCTTATACTTTCAAATCAAGTTGTAATTTTTGAATTTTACTCATCTTACTATTTCAGTTTTGATAAAAGATCTGGAGTTCTGATTAATGTTCCGGTGCTTTTTTCTTCTGTTTGTACGATTTTGTAAAATTCACAATTCATGCAGCTCTGCAATTTGTGAGCAAATACTCCCTGTACACTTCCGCCACAGAGTGTGCCAGCCAATACCCAGCAACTGCGACCGCCGTTTTTACCGCTGTTGATGTTATCTAATTTTTTTTCGATGGCTGCAGGACAAACTCCTAATTCAGCAACTTTTTTGCCGCCAGGTTGTCTTTCGCATTTTTTGTGTTCCCAACAATTTTCTTTCATACCTATGTTTTTAAAAGGTTAATGTTTGAAATCTTTTCTTAAACAATTGTTCTTCAACGATTTTGTTTCAAATAGTATTAAACCCAAAAACTCTCTTCAATTAAATGGTGAGAGTTTTGGGTTTTTATTTTTAAAATCTTTCGTAATCTGCATCTTTTTTATCGTTGCTATGAAGGTTTATTTTAACTCCATTTTTTGCATTCGAAGAATTTGTTGCAAAATGCTTTATTTTAACTTCATGTTTTGGGGCATTCGTTTTTGTCCTTTTTGTATCATCACTTGAATTATTTACAATAAAGAACGATGCTACTTCTCTGAGTTTGGATGCTTGATTGTTTAGTTCTTCGGAACTAGTAGTCATCTCTTCTGCAGCAGCAGCATTTTGCTGTGTTACTTGATTCAATTGATTGATAGCGTTGTTAATTTGGTTGGTACCCGAGTTTTGCTCCAGACTGGCTGCAGTAATTTCCTGTACAAGTTTTGCTGTCCGCTCAACTTCAGGTATAATTTTATTCATCAGAACACCTGCATTTTCAGTTACTTCAACACTAGTTTTTGAGAGTACATTTATTTGTTCTGCAGCAACTTTACTGTTTTCTGCTAATTTTCTGACTTCCGAAGCTACAACAGCGAAACCTTTTCCATGTTCTCCTGCACGTGCTGCTTCAACGGCTGCATTTAGTGCAAGTATGTTTGTTTGAAAGGCAATGTCTCCAATAATTGAAATCTTATTTGCAATTTCTTTAATTGATTTTAAGCTTTCTGCTGAACCTGTTGCTACTTGAGAGATTCCCTGTGCTGCTGAAATAGCAATGTTCTCTGTTTGTTGTGCATTATCGGTATTCTGTTGAATATTAGAAGCCATTTCTTCCATCGAAGAAGATACTTCTTCTGCTGCAGACGCTTGCTCTGCAGCACCCTGTGAAACCTGTTGTGAGTTTGAACTCATTTCCTGAGAGGCTTCAGCAATATTATCGGCAGCAATCTGAACCTGACTTACAACTTCCGAAACTGCATTGACCATTTGAATGATCGATTTGATTAAAACATCTTTGTCTGATCTTACTTTCATTTGTACTGTAAGATCACCCTTTGCAATCATGTCAAACTTTGTTACAATTTCTGTGTTTGAATCTATTAGCTGATTTAAGTTCTCTTTAATCTCATCAAACATCTTTTTTGCTTCTATTGTATCATTGTCTGCAACTATATTTTCGAGTGTAATGTCCAAATCTCCTTTAGCTAATTTACTAAGACCTAAGGTTAGATTTTCAGCCTCTTTGGATTGAAATTGACTGATTTTTTCTGCTTTCCGAACAGCTTGTTTAATGGCTGTTTGGTCTGAAACGACTTCAAAAGCTCCAATGGCTTTCCCATCTTTATTCCTTATGGGAATTGCATTATAAGCAATTTCAAGATTCAGATTGCCAGGATGTGCGTCAGTTTCACTTGATGCCGCTCCATTAATCTGCATCGATTGGTTGCAAGCACATTTGGATGTTTTGCAATCGCTGGTTTTAAAATGATCGAAACATTTTGTGTGGGATTTTACTAGATTCTCACCTGTTGTGTTTCCTAAAGTTGCTCCAAGTTTATTCATGAACTGAATTTCGTAGTCGGAGTTAATGACCATGGCAGGTACAGGAATATTATCTAATAAATAGACCAAGGAACCAATAGTTTCATTCATTCCTTCAATTACAATTTTAAAATCACCTTTATGTTTATTAGTATCCACACGTGTTGTGAGTTTTCCTTCTGCGGCAGCTGCAGCAAGCATTTTGGCATCTGCAACCAATAAATTGATTGAGTCTAATGTCATATTTATTCCGCTAATTGTTTCGCGAAATTCTGTGCTGACTTTCTTCTCATCACATCTGATATCCAGTTTCCCAGTAATTGCTGCATCTGCAAATTTCTTGGTCTCGTTAATTACTGACTTCAGAACAGATTGGATGTCAAACGTAATTAGAAGTCCCAATAATATTAGAATTAACAGAGTAACAATTACTGCAACAGTAAAATCAGATGTTGCATCGTTTAACTGTAGTGTATTTGTAGAACTACTAAGTTGTTTCAACTTTGTAATTCCATAGTATCCTACAAATGCAGTTAAGGCTGCTGCAAGTGTAAAACCTATAAAAAGTTTATTCCAAATTTTAATTTTTTTCAACATAAGTTATTCCTCCTGTTTTTGTTTGCAATTATTATTATTTTTCTTTTTTTGTTACTACCATTAATACTCAACAATTGGAGTAATGTCGTTAATGTTTTCAAAATCTTCAGTAGAGAAGAGTTTATCCATATCAAGTAGCATGATAAACTGATCTTCTTTGAATTTATACATTCCATATATAAATTCTGATTGGAATTTGCTTCCAATATTGGGCGGAGGTAATATCTTATCTGGATCAATTTCCAGTACCTCCTGAACTGAATCAACCAAACCACCAATATGAATACTGTCTTTTTGATAATCGATATCTAATACCAAAATGCAAGTATTTGCAGTCATTTCTGTTACCGTCATGCCCAGTTTAATGCGTGTGTCGATAACTGGTAGGATAGATCCTCTAAGATTTATTACACCTTTCATGTAATCTGGGCATTTGGGAACTTTTGTAATTTTTACCATTTCAAGGATGTTTAGCACCTTACTGACATTAGCGGCAAAAATCTCCTCTCCTAGTTTAAATGAGAGGAATGAATTCATCTTCAATTTGTCTTCTTTGTCCATGGTTCTTTGTTTTTATTTATGAGTTTGTTTTGAATTGTGCTTCATATTGTTTTTATTTACAATTATGCATAGTTAAATAATTACATATTTAACTTTACATTGAGTGTAGAATTTCTGAATTTTCAAAATGTTCCTGATGATTCAGTTTTTTTCTAAGGATTTCAAGCTCAATAATAACCTTGTTGATGTTCGAATTGAGTTGATTAATTTCGCTTTCGATTCTGGTGCTAATTCTTCCCCCTTTTTCGAAAAACCCAAAAACCTGAATTAGTGAAATATTTAGCATTCTATATATATCTTCTTCTTTATTATCACCAATCCATTGATATTGGGTAATTATTTCTTGAACCACATTTGCTGTATTGTTCTGCAAAATATCCTTCATTTCATCCTCAAGGAGTATGTCAATTTCTTTGTTTCTAGAAAGACTTAATTGATATATTTCTAGTTGTAATTTTAATATATCTAGTGTTTTATAGTAAGAATTAAGTATAGAAGTTAACCCTTTTGCTAAACTGGCAATGACATTATCGTTTGAAAATATTTCAATTTTGTTTTTCGAAATCTCAAATATTTGAATATCTGTCGAATTTGAATGAGTTACAACAATAAAGGCGTTAAGTATTGAGTTCCAGATTCGAGCGTTTTTTTCCAATTCGGCCATTGTGCTATTCGTTGCTTCTCTGCTGAATTCTATACAAAACTGATGGGATGCATCAATAACATTCTCCGATTTTTCAACAAAATTAACTGCAAGAATTTTCTCAATCTTCTTAACGTCAAAAGTTAACTGATTAAGCAATTGCGATGTTTCGTCCTTAATCTGACTTATGCATTTAGCAAGAGGCTTTGGATCATTTTCAAAATTTTCAGCAGCTTTGTTTATTTTATTTGAAGCAATAGATCCTAGTACTCCTTTAATATCAATAATTGAGATTACAGAACTAATGAATTTATGATTGCTTTCTGTAACAATTAACGAATGAAAGGTATTTGTTTTATTAAGTATCTCTTTAATCTTGCTTATTTGTTGAGTAGACAAATTTTCCTTTTTAGCAGCGTTAGTAATGCTTAATAATTCAGAATACTCTGTAAGTATCTGATGCTTTTCAGAAAATGAAACAGTATATTTGAGCAAATCCAGAAACTGAGACAATTGCATAATATTTTTTTTAAATCATTAAAAACTTTTTACCCTTAAGAGTTTTATCTCTATGAATGATATATCTGCGTAAAATTTGATTTAATCAATTTTTAATTACAGATAGTTTTTCCCTTAACTCTCAACTAAAGTAGGTGAGAGTTAAGGGAAATATTCTCAGAATTGTTCAAAATCAGCATCCCTTTTGTCGTTTGAATGGAGATTAATATGTACCCCATTTTTGGAGTTGGTGGGAGTATTCATTTTGTGCTGAGAGCTACTTATTTGTGTTGTTTTTGAAGCTATTTTTTTCTTTTTTACAACACTTGAAGAATTATGATTGTTTACAATAAAGAAAGAAACAAGTTCCCTTAATTGATCAGCTTGTCCATTTAATTCTTCTGAACTGGTTGCCATTTCTTCGGCTGCAGCTGCATTTTGCTGAGTAACTTGATTTAATTGATTGATGGCATTGTTAATCTGGTTAGCACCCGAGTTTTGTTCTATACTGGCAGCAGTAATTTCCTGAACCAGTTTAGCTGTGCGCTCAACTTCGGGAATGATTTTATTCATGAGTTCTCCTGCTTTCTCAGTGACCTCTACACTCGTTTTTGAAAGTTGGTTAATTTCTTCGGCTGCCACTTTACTGTTTTCTGCAAGTTTTCTTACTTCTGATGCCACTACAGCAAAACCTTTACCATGTTCACCTGCTCTGGCTGCTTCAACGGCAGCATTTAGTGCAAGTATATTTGTTTGGAAAGCAATGTCTCCAATGATAGAAATTTTATTGGCGATTTCTTTAATTGATTTGAGACTCTCGGCAGAACTTGCTGCAACTTGATTCATGCCGTGCGCTGCCGATATTGAAATCTTTTCGGTTTGCTGAGCATTATCAGTATTCTGTTGAATATTTGAAGCCATTTCTTCCATTGATGAGGAAACCTCTTCTGCAGCAGAAGCCTGCTCGGAGGCACCTTGAGATACCTGTTGAGAGTTTGAATTCATTTCTAATGATGCCTCTGCAATATTATCGGATGCTATTTGAACCTGGCTTACTACTTCTGATACTGCATTTACCATTTGTAATACAGCCTGAATAAGTACATCTTTTTCAGATCTTGTTTTCATTTGAATTGTTAAGTCTCCTTTAGCAATTAAATCAAGTTTATTTACAATATCAGTTGTAGCACTTACCATTTCTTGTAGAGATTGCATTATCTCATCTTGTTCGGAACGCATTTTAAATTCAATGTTTAAGTCGCCTATTGCAAATAATTTTATATTAGATGTGATGTCATTCATTGAACTTACAAGTAAGTTTAGGTTGTTTTTAATTTCATTGAAATCCCCATTGTAATTTTCTGTAATTGCTTGAGGAATATCTCCTTTCGAAATCCTGTCCACATAATTTGCTGCTACAGAAAGTGGTTTGGTAACTGAATCAAGAGTTCCGTTAAATCCATGAACAATTTTTTGATAGATGCCGGCATGTCTTTTATCATTTGCTCTTTCAGATAAACGTCCATCCAATGCTGCAACAGATAGCATACGAACATCTTCATTAAGTCCTTCTAATGAAATAATACATGTATTCAGGTTGTTCTTAATTTCATTGAAATCGCCATAATACTCTTCAGTAATTTTTGGAGGAATATTACCATTGGCAATTTCTTTTACATATTTTGCAGCTACATTCAGCGGAGTTATCACTGTATCAAGAGTTTGATTGAATCCAACAATGATTTCTCTAAATTCAATATTGATTTCTTCAGGATTGCTACGAGTTGCTAATCGTCCTGCTTTTGCTTCGCCAGCTAGTCGTTTTGTTTCATCAACTACAGATGTGATAGTTTTATTGATACTTCGACTGATAAATATGCTAATTAATATGGTGATAGCAATTCCAATTAATAAAGCAATAATTAGAGCAATGTATGTTTCTTGAATGATGCCAAAAAGTTCGCTATCGTAAAAAGTTGCAGATACAAAGCTATTTATAGATTCACAATATGTATAATACTGAGTCTTTTCTCTGCCTTCCCATAAATATGATAGTTTATTTACTTCTCCGTTTTTATGGGATAGCATTTCTTGGAAAAAACTTTCATTGGCAATGTTTTCTCCTTCTTTTTTTGGATGAATAATAAAATCACCTTCTTCTGATACAATATATGGATATCCAGTTTCGTAATATTTTTTTTGGTTGAATAAATCTTTTATGCCTTTGAGATCTTTTTCTTTTGAACCAACATAAATCATCCCAACAATTTCATTGTTAATTTTAATGGGTTCATAAGCTGCTAAGTACCAGTCGTCAACTACGAAGGCTCTGCCTTTGTATGAATTTCCTTGATCAATGGCTTGAGCTACTGGTGAATCACTTGGGATATAAGTTCCTACAGCTCTTTCTCCATTCTTTGATATAACATTGGTTGAAATGCGTAGATAGCCACCATCTATTTTTTGAAAAATAGTTGCAGTTTCAATTCCTAATGATTTAAGTTTATCAACAAAATCGAAATTGTTTTGAATTTTTTCTCCACCTAGATACAACGTGCGAACATTTACATTTTTTGAGGCTTTAGTCACTTGATTAATTGCTTCATATCTTATGATATCCTCACCTTTTTCGAATTTTCCGAGTGATTTAAAATAATGCTTGGCAAATTCCATTGCCATATCTACTTTAGCTTGATTGTCTTTTATTTGCAATTCTATGGCAACCTTAAGATTTTTTATATTCTCTGTCATGTAGTCATTTGAATCTGAGAGGATTTTAGATTTTTGACTGCTGTTAAGATATAATCCAACGCAGCACAATAACACGGTAACTAAAGAGATTAACACTAAGTTTAGTCTTCTCGCGATGGTCATTTTTTTAAACATAATTATTGATTTTAGTTAATTATTTTAGCACTTTACAGTTCAATTTCACTTGGTGAGGTATTCTGAATATCTAGAAGATCTTCTGTCGAGAATAACTTATCCATATCCAGAAGCATAATGAATTGGTCTTCATTAAACTTATACATTCCACAAATAAATTCTGATTGAAATTTGCTGCCAATATTGGGTGGAGGCAAAATTTTATCAGGTTCAATTTCTAAAACTTCTTGTACAGAATCAACCAATCCACCTATGTGAATGGAGTCGTCTTTAAAATCAATATCTAATACAAGAATACATGTATTAGGTGTCATTTCAGTAGCTGACATTCCAAGTTTTATTCTAGTGTCAATCACAGGTAAAATCGATCCTCGTAAATTTATTACCCCTTTCATATAATCGGGACACTTTGGCACTTTCGTAATTTTTACCATTTCAAGGATATTAAGTACTTTCCCGACATTTGCTGCAAATACCTCATCTCCCAACTTAAATGAGAGATAGGAGTTTAATTTTAGTTTAGTTTCTTTGTCCATATTGTGCGTTTTAATCTTTGTTCTCAAAAACAGTTGATAACTTGATAAACTTATTTGTGTCTAAAACAAGTGCAATATCCCCGTCTCCAAGTATGGATGCACCTGAAATACTTTCCTGGTTGCGATATATTTTTCCTAAAGGTTTAAGAACGGCTTGGTATTCTCCAATAACTTTGTCTAATATTAAAGCAATTCGAACATTTTCATAACGAACAATGACAGCTTGTTGAATTTCATTTTCATTGTCAATGCGCTCATAGTTAAACTCTTCTCTTATGGAGTAGAAAGGAATGGCTTCTCCAGCTAATACAATCAAATTATTGTATGAGCGATTTATTTGATTTTGAGTGATTCCGAAAATTTGGTCAACTGCAGATAGTGGAATAATGAATCGGGTGTCGTATGCTTTAACCAATAACCCATCAATGATTGATAAACTGGGAGGTAATTTTATGGTTACTTTGGTGCCTTTATTAACATTAGATTCAACTTCAATTTCTCCATTAATTTCGGCTATCTTTCTTCTTACTACATCCATTCCTACACCTCTGCCAGATATTCCAGTTACAGATTCAGCTGTCGAAAACCCAGGAAGAAAGATTAGGTTGAGAAGTTCTTTTTTACTTAAAATGGCATTTAGAGCAATAATTCCTTTTTCTTCAGCAGATTTGCGTAGTTTTTCAGGATCAATTCCAGCACCGTCATCACTTATTTCAATAACAACATTAGCTCCAGAATAATATGATTTTAAAACCAACGTACCTTGTTTTGGTTTACCTAAACGTAATCGTACTTCTTCAGACTCTATTCCGTGGTCGAGAGCATTTCGTAAGATATGTAATAATGGATCTGTTAATCGTTCAATGATTGACTTTTCAATTTCTGTTTCGGTACCTTCGGTATGAACAACAACATCTTTTTTCAATTCTCGGGATAAATCTCTAACTAACCTTTGATATCTTACAACCAGACTTTCAATTGGAATAAGGCTCATCGTAAATGCATTATCGCGAAGTCTTCGGGTTATTTTTTCAATATTTTCAGCAACAGTAATTAATTCAGGATAAGATGAGTTCTCAGCTAAAAGGCTTAATCCTGCTTGTGTTGTGACTAATTCGCTGACAAGATTCATAAGTTCGTCGAGACGGAAAGAGGAAACGCGAACATTAGAGGTCGCTTTTACATTTGCAGCGGTTTCGGAAATAACTTTCGTTAGATTTCGAGGAGTTTCCATTAAGGCAGAGAAGATTTTATTTTCTCCTGTTTGTTTGTTTAATCTATGATTCCTACAAAGGTTTTCAAACTCCAAGTTCTTGATAATCAAATTGCCTTCGCCTACTTTCTTAATCTTTAATTCACAATTCCCTTCTACAAAAATAAAAACCTCACGAATCTGATCTAGAGTTACATTTGTATATAAGACTGTTTCAAATCCAATATAAGAAGTATCAGGTTTAATATCGATAAAGGATAAAATTTGATTGAAAAAGGGTAGGGTTATACCTTCTCCTAAAGAGAGTAAGTCGTCCAACAAATACAAAGTATTCGTTCCATTTTGAAGAATATCGGGTTTGGGGTTGAATAGAATATAATAGGTACTTTCTTTAGTAATAGATTGATTTTCCTTATTATGTTGTAATGTTGAATTTTCCTCAGATTCATCATTGGCTATTCCTTCAAGTTTAATAATTAATGCTTCATGTGATTTTCGAAGTGAATCATTACTTAATTCAGCATCTTCTAACAGCTTTTTTAAATGATCTACACTTAAAAGAGTTACACTTAAAATATTATTGTTTAGGTTTCTTTTCCCATTTCTAATTTGATCATAAATGGTTTCAATTTGGTGAGTTAAAGAACTTAATGTTTCGAACCCAAACATACTTGCAGATCCTTTTAAAGTATGCATTGTACGAAATACAGAAGCAATGCCATCTTTGTTCTCTTGATCGTTGTCTAGCATCAATAATGATTTCTCAAGTTCTGCAATCAACTCTTGAGCTTCTGTCATGAATATAGCATGCATGTTGTCCATATTCTTAGCTTAGCTGGTTTACAATTTTCATAAAAATCCCTTCGTTGTTAATGTTTAATTATTAAACACTTAATTGCTGCCGCCAATTAATCTTTTAATTATTTCTAGTAATTTTTGTTGATTAAAAGGTTTAACAATCCATCCTGTGGCACCTGCCATTCGTGCTTCTTCCTTTTTTATTGCAGATAATTCAGTTGTAAGTAATAGTATGGGAGTGGTAGTATGTTGCTCAATTTTTCTAATTTCACCAATTAATTGAATGCCATCTAGATTGGGCATATGTAAATCAGTAATAATTAACTGTGTGTCGTTATTAATTAGATAGCTTAATGCATCCTTGCCATCTATCGCCTTTTTTACAAAAAAACCAGCTGACTCTAATGTCAACGCAACCAGTTCTCTGATGCTTTCCGAATCATCAATAATTAAAATGCATTTTGACATTTGAAGTTTTTATGAATTGTTTGTGAAAATGTTTATTAAACCAGCGTTACGTAGAGAAAGCAATATGCTTTCGTTGGACGGAAGGACAACAGAAAGTTTAATAGAATTGGAAATAAGTTCATTTTTAAATGCTTGTATAAGTTGAATGGCAGTGACGTCTATGGAAGTAATTTCTTTAAGAGAAATTTCAATATTTCGTTTTTCGACTAAGCATTTAGAGAGTACATCTTTAAACTCAATACTATGCTTAATTGCCAGGTCTCCAGCTAGATCAAGTTTTATGTCGCCCGTTTTTAACCTTTTAATTTTGAATGTAGCTTGCATACTTTTAAAGTGTGTGAGATCTTTTAACTTTTTTCTCAATACTTATCTTTAGCAAAAGTAAACCAGAGAGTAAGGTCTGTAAATAGGTTCTTACAACTATAATCGAATAGTACAATTTACCTATTCTATGAATTATTCTGATTCTATATAATGGTTTGAATTGTGAGATGGGTTCTAATATATGTGTAATATTTTGTTGCTTAATACACATTAACTTCATATATTATTCTCTCTTCGACAATTTTAATAGGTAAGAAATAAAGGCACAAATCTTCCATTGTAAACATAGTACGTTTTGTAAAGTTGTGAAAAAAATGTATTTAGTTCCTGAAAATCAATAATATCGTTTTTGTCAATATCATTATATGGATAAATTACGGAGAAAAGAAGATCGAAAAGTTGAAGATATTCTTCAGTAGATACAACTAGAATGGCATAATCCTTTTTAGTTTTTAGGTTTTTAGAAATGTATTCGAAAATCTCTTTACTGTCAACATGTGAATAACCTTTAGGATATTGTAATAATTTTCGTGTTGGGTCAATTATTATCCCATTAAAGGCTGGTGATTTGCTCATTGAAGAACAGAAAGATTCAAGGTTAATTAGATCAGATTCAAAATTTTTTAAACTTGTGTTAGGTGCAATTAAAAAAATCTCGTTATTAGAATTTTTAACAAATAACCCGGAGAGTATTATAAGGAAAACATCTTGCTTTTTTGAAACAGTAGACAATGAATCGCTGATTTTGATAATACTTTTACGTGTTAAGTATTTATTGTCTTCTGGACATCTCGTTGTCACTGATTTAAACAACTTTCCTTGTTGACTTAAACATGCATCTTTAAACTTATTCGTATTTTCAGTTTCGAAATTTATATTAATTTCAAATCCGATATTTAGCTTTTTATCGCTATAGTTTTTAGGACTTATAATTAAAGATCTAAATCTGGCATTGTTTTTAAAATCTGCCAAATTAAAAAATTTTACATTTTGAATTTTCGATATTATGTATCCTTGATGGTTTGGAGTCTCAGCAAAAAATTGAATTTCATTATCTGGCTCATCAAGAATAATATCATATGAAATTTCAATTTTATTATCTTTGGTCTTATTAATTGTTTTAGGTTTAACTATTTCAACTGTACGGTTATTTGTTGTTGAATATTCTGATTTATTTACAAATAATCTGTAATTTGTATAATTGCTTTTATCTAGTGTATAAGTTACAGTGTATTGCTTCGTAAAGGATGTTGATATTTCTGAGCTCGAGTTTGCCCAGGCTATACTTTTCCCGTTATTTGAACAGTCAATATATTTTTGTTGTTTAAGAGTGGGGGATATCTTAAATGATTTTGTGTCCCACACTCTCATTTGCTTATCAAGTCCTCCAGAGACCAACATTTTTCCATCCGGAGAAAATGAAACTGTTCTTATTCCTTTACTATGTCCATTTATATCTAAAACTGATTTACCTGATTCGATACTCCAAATTTTTATTATATTATCGTCACCGCCACTAACAATATATTTTCCGTCAGGACTATATGAAATTGAAAACACACTTTTTGTATGCCCTGAAAGGGTTTTATATAAGGTACCTTTCTTCGAATTCCAAATACGGATGTTATTATCTAATCCGGAAGTTGCTATATAATTACCATCTGGACTAAAGCTTATTGTTTCAATAGGAAAATCGGATGCCTTAATAGAAAAAATTTCAGTTCCGGTTGCAATATCCCATAATATAAGTTTTAAGTC
This sequence comes from Bacteroidetes bacterium HGW-Bacteroidetes-21, assembly GCA_002840935.1. Lineage (GTDB taxonomy): Bacteria > Bacteroidota > Bacteroidia > Bacteroidales > GWA2-32-17. The sequence goes on from PHDH01000021.1 coordinate 17,605, forward strand.
ATTTCCTGAACTTGCAAGGTATTGTCCATCTGGACTAAATGCTACTGATCTGATACATTGTTTATGTCCTGTAAGTGTTTTAAAATTTAACTTTGTTGGGGCATACCAAATTTTTATAGTATTATCAGTTCCTCCACTGGCAATATATTTGCCATCTGTACTATAGCAAACACTTCTCGAAGGTTGGAGATGTCCATCCAGTTTGCATTCTAATTGGTTGTTTTTAGTATCCCAAATTTTTATTGATTTATCAAAACAAGCACTAATTAATGTTTTTGAATCTGGACTGTATGCAAGGCTGATATTTCCTTCTCCTTTATCATCTAAAGTTGAAATTAACTCTCCCGTTTGGGCATTATAGATTCTTATTGTCTTATCGGCGCTAATACATGCTATGGAAGTATTATCAGAAGAGTAAATTGCAGATAATACTGCTTTATCGTGATCTTTTTTATATTTCATTGAAACCTGGCAAAATACATTGCCTGAGTTAATCATTATTATCAGTAGCCATATTTTAAAATCAGCAAATAATCGATTTATTATTAAGGTTTTCATTTTTTTAGTATTATTAGAATATTTCGAATGAAAGCAGCATTGTCTATTTTGACAATTAATTTGAAGTACTTGATTTGGAAATTCTGATGTAAATGCTATTCAACTTTACTTATACAAAGATAGAGCAGCACAATTTGATCAGAAATAGATTAATATGACTATTTATGATCTAGTATATTCAACCTATATTTTAAGTATTTGATTATATCTTGTAGCTATTTGAATTATTAAATATTTCAGATTATGCTTAAAATTTTACTAAGTATTATTATAGATTATGGTAGTTTTCTAAAAATCTTTCTCGTTTTTATTTTTTAAAAAATTCAAATGGATTATTTATTAATGATTATATACTGGTGATATAAAATCATTTGTTAATCAAAAGTATTATAAAATATATTAAAAATCTTGGTACTAATATTATAACTCGATTGAATAATTATTTTGTCTCATAATGAGGTTGTTGAAAATAACTTTTTCAAAAAAAATCAAATTTGAAAAAATCAAATTTACAAATGAACATAAGTATATGTGTTTGCATAATGCACAATGTCTATGTGTTACACTTTAAATAGACTTATTTCTTAATATAATTTACTTTTTTATTTTCTCTGCGTATAAAATTTTGTTTTAAATGATATATTCTTAATTAATACTGATCTATGGATGCTATTAAAATGTTAAATGATGAAATATTTGTTGATTATCAGCAAATAAGTTTAATGAATAAACTTAATGAAGAATATACGAATGGATCTAGCATAGATAAATTGATAAACCAATTTGTCGAAGGAATAATTAAAATTCATGATTTAACATTTGCTGATATTTATACCCCAATAATAAAAACGCCTTCATATCTATATAGGGAGATATTAAAAATTTCTGATTTAGATAATAAAATCGATTTACTTAATAGTTCTTTAATTAATTCTGAGAATGAATCGTCCAAAAGTATTTATAAAGGAAAAGATTTAAAAGTATTAACAAGTAAATCTCAGATAATAGATTTTTTTAGTGATTTTGTTCGAATTGGGCAAACTGATTTTACTGGAATTATTAAAAATAATTTAACTAATCTCAATATTTCATTTATTGTTCTTTTTCCAATTGTTGTTGATAACGAGATTATTGGACATTTAATTTATGGCTCCAGTCATAAACTTTTGCCACAAACACTTGCGTTTTTGCAAAAAAATTCAAATAGTCTTTCGATACTTTTTCAAAGAGTTCAAAATGAACAAGATCATAAAATTAAAAATGAATATCAGAAAAATAATGCAAACAAATACAATCGATTATTTAAAATTAATTCATTATTTGGTTTTTCAGAAGATGCTCCTAATGAAGATATTGATAATATCATGTTACAATTAAATGAAATTTGTCAAAATGATATTGTTGGATATTATCGATCATTACTTTTTGAAAAAGTGAATCAATTTTCTTTTCCAATAATTATTGCAAACTCAAATGGAATAATTGTTTTTGTAAATACAAAATATACTGAATTTACAGGTTTTTCAACACAAGAATTATTCGGTAAGGATTTACGTCAACTTGATTTCTATCTAAGCAATGAACAGTATTTTCTGAGAATTTTATCTGAAATTAATATAAAAGGCTTCTGGACTGGAGAAGTAAAGAACAAGAAAAAAAATTCAGATTACTATTATGAGAAAATTGTCCTTTCTGGAATTCGAAACTCAGAAGGTGATGTTCAGAATTATATTCTTATTGTCGAAGATGTGACCATAAGAAAGTCTGTTGAGAAACTAATGCTGTTAAATGAGCAAATTTTACATAATACTGATTCAGGCTTTTTTGAGTCAGTTTTTATTCTTGAACAAAGTGGAAAAATAAATGTTGCTGTGGGAAAAGTACATTCTTTATTTAGTTGTGAATCAAGTGAGATTATTGGTAAAAATTTTCGGGAAATATTTTCGAATTATCCAGAAATACTTCCATTAATTGATTCCACTCAAAATGGATTAATAAATGAAACTCATATTCGAATAGGAGAACAAGTATTTGAATTTAAAATCAGTCCGATATATGAGCACAAATTACAAATCTCAGGGATATTAATTGTATCCAGAGATGTTACATTGCGTATTAAAGAAGAAGCCCGATTGAATTTAATGCAGTTTGTAATTGAACATTCTTCAGATGAAGTATTAATTGCATCTTCTGATGGCCGTTTTTTTGATATTAATATTTCCGCATGCAATATGCTTGGTTTTAGTAGGGAAGAATTGTTGAGTATGTATGTGACTGATATTGATATTGTTCTAAATGCGGAAAAGTGGAAAGCGCATTTTGAAAAATTAAAAGAGGTAGGGACAATTAAAACAGAATCAATTCAAAAAAAGAAAGATGGCACATTAATAAATGTAGAGATTGTCGCAAATTATGTTGTATTTGATAATCAAGAACTAAATTGTGCTTTTATTAGAGATATTTCAGATAGAAAAGTCGCTGAAAAATCCATGTTACTTAATAAATATGCTTTTGATCATGTTTCTGAAACTTTGTTATTTGTAAAATCTAATTCAATTATTGTAGATGCCAATATTGCTGCATGTAAAATGTTAGGTTATTCGTTCGAAGAACTTATTAATGTTTCAGTTACAGACGTTTTGCTTTTTTTTAAAATGGAATTATGGGAACATCTCTTTAATTCGATAAGAGAAAGTGGAAATTATTCGTTTGAAACTTATATTCGAACAAAAATGGGACTTTCTGTTCCCGTAGAAGTAGTAATGAACTACATTAAGTATGCTGATCAGGAAATAAATTGTGTATTTATTAGAGATATTTCAGATAGAAAGCAAACTGAAATGTTAATTCTAAGATCTGAAAAAAGATATAAAGCATTAACACAATCAGCCCTTGATGCTATTGTTACAGTTGATTCTTTTGGTCATATTGTTGATTGGAATAGTGCAGCAGAACGAATTTTTGGCTATTCTAAAGATGATGTATTAGATGAAAAATATTCATTATCAAACATAATTCCTCAATATATTAATAATTCGCAGGGGGATATCATAAATAGAATTCTTAGCTCTGATAGATTAAACTCTGCAGACGATTTTATTGAATATAAGGGCGTACATAAATCCGGATATTATTTCGATATTGAGTTTTCTTTTTCAAAATGGGAAGTTTTTGAAGGTGTGTTTTTTTCAGGAATAATACGTGATATTACAAAGCGTAAACTTTCAATTGCCATGTTAAGAGAAAGCGAAGCGAAATACCGTTCTATATTTAATGATTCAAACGATGCAATTATGTTAATGAGTCAAGAAATGAAGTATATGGCAGGGAATCCAGCCAGTATTAACCTTTTTGCTTTAGATAATGAAAGAGCTTTGTTAAACTATACTTTCTCAGATCTATCTCCAGAATATCAGGCTGGAAGTGTGTCTTCTGAAACTTTAGCAAAACAAATGGTAAAGGAAGCTTTAGAAAACAAGTCCGTTTCCTTTGAGTGGATTCATAAAAAGTCTGATGGTACTATTTTTCCTACATCAATAATGCTTTCAAGAATAGTATTGAATGGAGTCGTTTGTCTTCATGCGATTGTAAGAGATTTTACTGTGTTTAAAACGCTTTCAACTGAATTGCTTCATACTAAAGTACTTTTAGAAGAAACTAATCAGGTTGCTCGTGTTGGAGGATGGGAATATGATTTAAATAGCCATAAAGTCACATGGTCTTCAATTACTAAAGATATTCATGAGGCTCCTCAAGATTACGAACCTGATGAAATCTCTATGATCAAGTTTTATGACAAAAAATGTGATATACATAAAGTAAATGAAGCTTTCGAGAAATGCCGATTAAATGGAACTCCATGGGAAATACAGATTGAAATACTTACTTTGAAAGGAAATCGAAAATGGGTTTCTATGATGGGAAAAGCTGAGATGGTAAACGGTAAATGTGAAAGAATGTATGGTGTTTTTCAAGATATAGATGAAAAGATTAAGGCGCAACAAAAGATGGAACGATATAAACGTCTTACACAAAAAAAAACTGCTTTGTTAGATAAAGAAATTAAACGTTCTTTAGTTTTAGGTCAGGAAAAAGAACGTAAACGAATTAGTCGGGAGATTCATGATGGTCTTTGTCAAATTCTTTCTGTAATAGAAATGTCTTTTTCTGAAATGAAATTAAAAAACAAAGTTTCAAAAATTGATATTGCAAAAGCCAGCGATCTCTTGAAAGTTTCATTAAATGAGGCGATTAGGATTTCTAATAATCTGTCTCCATCTGTTTTAGTTGATTATGGTTTGGTTTCTGGCTTAAAAAAGTTGGTAAAACTTAATTCAAGTCAATCTCCAATAAATATTATTCTTAGGACAAATAATTGCAATGATCGTTTACCTGGCGATGTAGAACTAACTTTTTATCGTATTGCGCAAGAAGCTTTACGAAACTCCCTAACTCATGCGGAATGTAATACTGTTTATGTTTTATTTTTTTGTTCTGAAACTTCAATAAATTTGAGAATTATTGATAATGGAAAAGGAATTGATGAAACACTCCTAAAATCTCATTCTGGTTTTGGATTAAAGAATATCTTTGAGCGTGCCAATTTGATTGGAGCAAAAGTGAGAATAAGTTCGAAGAAAAATAAGTTTACCTCAGTTAGTATTAAGCTATAAATGGCAGATTATGAAAAATATAATTGAAATTTTAATTGTTGACGACCACAATATTGTAAGATCAGGTATTACATCAGTACTTGAAAAGCAAGATAATATGGCAGTAGTTGCTGAAGCATCCAATGGAGAGGAAGCATTAAAAATTCTTTCTGAAAAATCGCCGGATATTGTAATACTAGATATTTCTCTTCCAGATATTAATGGTATTGAGTTATTAAAGATTATAAAAAAGGATAATTTTCAAATTAAGGTTATTCTTTTTACAATGCACGAAGATGCTGAATATATTAACTCAGCTATTGATAATGGTGCAAATGGTTATATTCTAAAAAATGGGGAAATTGGAGAACTTATAAGAGCAATTAATCAAGTATATTTAGGAAAAAACTTTTTTAGCGAATACGTTTCTTATATAATTGTAAATGAGATGAAACAGAGTAAAAACATGTCGAATTCAGCTATAGAAATTTTTAAGATATCTCCTCGAGAAAGAGATGTTTTGAAGCTCATTGTTGAAGGTTTTAGCAATAAAATGATTTCTGTAAAACTAAATATTTCAGTAAATACAGTAGCTATACACAGAACGAATATTATGAAAAAAGTTAAGGCGAAGAACGCGGCAGATCTTGTGAATATTGCAATTAAAAATAATTTATTTTAAACGGGTTTTTAACTTTCGGTTCGTATCTTTTGTCCTCTTTTTTACTCAAGGATAGTACTTAAAGACTTAATACAATAGCTTATAGGTAAAAAGTCAATACCAGCCTTATTTCCACAGTATAAGTCGTTCCTTCTTCAGCAAAGCAGTATTTTACCTTTACCATAAATGACATTCTTAGTATATAAGAAACGCATTAACTGACTGTATTGAATCAGGTATATGCAATATTCCGAACAAAAGTGATGAGTTTTGTAATATATAACGAAGGTGCCGAAAACGACGCAGAAGATGTGTTGCAGGAATCTATTGTCTAATGTTTATAGAAGTCAAGTAAGAAGGATTTGTGTTAAGATATTACTTTGATTCGTACTTCGGGGCAATATTTATAAACACCTGGAAATGTACTGCTAAATTGAAAAACAGATTTTATTTGTACTCAATTTTAACAAAGATGAATAACGAAATACAGATCAGACGAATAGAAGCTTGTCTCGACAGAGAAATGCCCGAAGATGATTGCTTGTTTTTTGAAATGGAACTGGCCTTAAACACCGAATAAAAGATGAATTAGATTTTCACAAGGATCTCCGGGATGCTTTGTCTGATAAAGACACCTTCCAACAGAGAAAACTTTGTTAAACATACGCAGTGATTATGCTTAGAAGAGAAAATGAAACTTTAAGTGATTGGTAACTGCTTTTACTTTAGGGGCTTATGTAGTTGGATCGGCACTGACTACCTTTTATTTTTCATGAAAATCAAATATCGATGAGCAAATTTTTGAAAAATATTAGAAGCAAGTTGAACCGGCATTATTCAAAGTTCGGTCAATGATACAGCAATTTCCGAATTGAACGAAGCAATAAAACTTTATTAGATTAAAAAATTTCGATGAATCTATATATTTCCTAAATTAGGTCACAGATTCGTCTGAAAATAAAGTAGTAAGAGTCTATTTTTCAGGATTGACTTTTATGGGATTATATAAATACACTCAAGCCTTAAAATATTTTAATACAGTTGCGAAAATCAGGAACTTTTGTAAGCCGAAGATGCCATTTGGCAGTTAGGTATGTACTATCTTAAGCTTAATGACAGATTGTCTGCAAAACAAGAATTCAAGATACTACAAAACGCTTCTGCTTACTACCAGAAAAAAGCTTCCGAATAGATGGCGTTGATGGAATAGTACGAAAGTGTTTATCTAATTGTAATTTAGAAGAGGTACGCAGACTTTGCTATAAATCTCTGTTGAAAAAAAATCAAAATAAGTTACCGGCAGGTGGTTACCTTTTGAAAAAACGTACTCTTAGATATTAATTGGGGTCATGTTCACTTATTATAAGATTTGCAGAACCCAATCAGCGGAAACCGAAAAGCTGGGAAAGAGTAGGTCTATTTTTTAATACTGTCTGCTATGACTGAAACTAAAAATGGTAATGAAGCAATTATTTTGCTAGATTCAATTCCTGACTCGTCTGAAAATAAGGTAGAAAGAGATTATTTCTCTGGATTGATTTGTATGGGTTTAGATAAATATACTCAAGCCGTAAAATATTTCAACAGCGTGGCACAAAGTCAGGAACTTTTATACGTCGAAGATGCCATTTGGCAATTAGGTTTGTGTTACCTTAAACTTAACGACATATTGGCAGCTAAACAAGAATTTGAGAAACTCCAAAACGCTTCAGCCTATTATCAGAAAAAAGTTTTGGCAATGATGGCATTGATGGAATAATGCCAGGGTAAAATCATTTTAAAAAACAATTTCCAAATTATAAATAACTGCCAGACAATTAATTGGTTGAGGCCTTTTGGGCGTGATTGTTATATATATATATATATATATATATTAATCAGATAAATAATGAAATATGAAGACAACGCGAGTAATTGATTTTCGAACCTATCGACATTAAGGAACCCGTCAAAACATGCGAAATAAAAGAAGTGTCATTATCTGAAAATGATACATATGGCATGACATTGAAACTTGAAATTGACTTTTCTTACCAGAACTTTAGGCAATTTGAGGGCGCATTATCTGACAGATTGGAATCTAAAAGAGTGTCTATTGCAGGACAGTCTCAAGAAGAAATTGACGCAAGACAAGGTTGAACTAGAGCTATAATGTTTGAACACCTTGTTGGATATATGGATGAACTAAGAGACAGAATAAGGTAAGAATATAAAAGACTAGTCCCGCACACTACTATTTGGCCTCAATCTTAATGTTCTCTATGTTATCCCCATTTAACACTACGGTAGACTTGGGCGTTCTGTCATGTCCGAATGCGACAAAATACCATTCATTATGTCCTGTCGGCTTTGACTTTATGTGGTTTTCAAGAAAGCCATATAACTTAGTTCCGTCTTTCATGTGAACCACCATTATATGAGTGCTTTTAATTCCTCTTTCAATAAATCCTAAAATTTCTTCATAAGTCATAATGGTATGCGTTTAGTTAATTTCCTAAAGGTAAAACAAATATTCAGTAAAGTATAAATGCGCGTTTCATAATAACGCTAAAAAATAACCATAATTCACAAATTGTAAGTGTTTTACATATTGCACATAAATCATCGCTGATATTAATTCACCTATATACTGAAACATCATGAGGTGATAATTGCGGAATGCAACGGAGACAATGATTGCCGAAGGAAAAATGTAAGGTAATTACCGGTAATTACTGGAAATTTATTGATTTGGATTGTTAAAGTTTTATCAGGGTTTTTTTGATTGCAGCAGCAAGTTTTTTGTCAACGCTGACTTTGGATGCATATTGATTCCAGTTTTGGACTGCATGGTTAACCTGCTCAATTATTGCTGGAGCTTTTTTAACGTTCATGTTCTTGGCCACTGAAAGAAGATCATCCTGAGAGATATTTTTTCTTTTTCCGTTTACTGTTAATGATTGCATACTTACCCATTCACTTCCGGGTCGGTATGAATGGCATACATCAAACGCCGGAGCTAATCTCCAACTCCCATCTTTATCCATCAGAAATGCAAAGTTCTTGGTATGATCGTCACAGTTGCGTGCAATAACATTAAATACCATTCGTCTGAAAACCTGTTCTGTTTGTGGATAAGGCAGACCAAGCATGCGTATAGTTTCAAACAGATGCTCGTAACTGTGATTTCCAACATCATTAAAATCAAAATGCCTCATAGCACAAAAACTCTGCATATGAATTTTACCCGATTCCATATCCCTGTCAAAACGACGAGTCATAAAATGCGCTCTGTCGTTTTCCTCATACAAACGACATTCAGACATTTCAATTCCGGCATCTGAAGCCATTAAGTGATATGCCATTTCCACACGGCCATATCCATACGAAGCGCTAAACTGACTGTCGGTAACACCATCGAATTTAATCAGCCAGTGACTGAAGTTTTTCGGAGCATCAGTCTGACCGCTGCGTACTTCACCGGACTTCGGGTTGTATGCAATAACTGCTTTTGCTCTCGCCCCACCGGCTGAAGTACCAATTTTTAAAATATCGAGTAGCGCTTTTTCATCGTTACCTGAAATACGTGAAATGAAGTTTTTTCTGCCTGAAAGAATAGTATTTGCGACTTTTACCAACTCATCTATTTCAATTTTTGTTGCAGTATTTGTGCCTTTCGGTTCCGGCGGTTCAAATTCCAATGCACCCATTCCCCTCTTGCCAATAAAACAAAGCATTTCAACAGGATTAAGGCTGCCGGTAGGACGTTTCTGCCTGATTAGCCAGGCATCAATCAGGGCATTACCATATTTGTCAGGAAGAGTATCTGCCAATAATCCTGGCATTCCCTTGAGAGTTGTTGACCTGCGAAGTTCAGGGAAACTGTAAATGTTTCCGGCAGCCTCTGATAAAGGCATCATGACAGGTGAAATATCCCAATTCGTACTCAGAAAAGAATTTTCAAATTCAAATGCAGCTGTTCCTGAAGATGCATCCCACGCAACTGAGCCAACAGGTTTGTTCCATAATTTAATATTCGCTGTATTTGCCATTACAATCTGGATTTTGGTTTGGATTTTATATTGCCGGAACGGCTTGCCCTGATACGCTGCGATTTTTCAAGCTTTGCCAGTTGGATCGGACTGTATTGTGTTTTAACCTGAAATTCCTGAAATATGTTAAGGAGTTTGAGGGCACGCAGTAACTGGACAAATGTAAGGAGGTTTGTACTCTCTCCGTTCTCAAACAAGCTGAGGGTAGAACGATTAATACCAGCTTCCACCGCAAGTTGTTCCTGTGTTTTATTTTGTTTCAGGCGATGATGCTTAACATACAACCCCATAATGCCTACGAGTGCCGTATCGCTCATTGCAAACCAGTTGATGTTGTCATTATTCATCATAATACTCTATTGTTAGTGTTAATGCTGCAAATATCCGACAAAAATAAATAAAATATACTAATAATCAAATCATTTTTCTTGTGTATATAAAAAAGTTATTAATATTTTGTCGCAAATTGAAGCAACAACAGGGCAAACGCATTTAGAACACTAATAAAAATAAAAAAAACTTTCGTTATTGCGATAGTATAGGTTAGTATATCA
>PHDH01000317.1 GCA_002840935.1 Bacteroidetes bacterium HGW-Bacteroidetes-21
TAAATGAGCGATTAACTGTAAAATCAATAATTGATTGAGGTCCATTTTATTTATTTTTAATTAATTCACTAAAAAAAGTTACCGCTTTTTCTATTGCATTCCATCCAATGCTTGTAGAGTGTTGATTAACTACGGATTGGGATACTTCTAATTTTGAAGCGATAGCTTCTTCATTGTTATCCATTAGTTTCAAATATAATACCTTACATTGTTTAGATGTGGCTTTGCCTATTAAAACATCTAATAGCGCTATTAGCGGTTCGACTTGCTTGTTAAGTGAATTGTCATGTGAGTTAAAGAACAAAGTATTTTTTATTACAATCCGTTCTTTATTATAAGTGGAAAATTCATTTATTGTCCTTCCTGAAAGATAGATAGCTTCTCCATCAATAATTCCTTCACTTGGATTGAAGCGACTAAGTTCACCGTATCCAATTGCAAGACGAATGCCATGTGTCTTGAATAATTTGACTCTTTTATTTGTTTTGTAGAGAGGTGTTTCATCGATAGGAATTGATTTTATGAAACTTTTAATTGCAAGTGCTACACGAAGTGCTTCTGTAGGATTAGGTATGACACATTCAAGATAATCACCCTTTATGGTTCGTGTATAAGTATCAAATTTTTCTTTTAATTCCTCTATAAGTTCTTTAATTGCATCCTCAACTAGTTCTCTGCCATCTACACTTAAACTAGTAGATGCAACAATATCTCCAGATATAACTGCTTTTATCATAGTAGTATTATTTCTAGCAAAGATAGTAATATTATATGTTCTAACACTTATAAAGAGTGTTTATAGGTTTATAAGCATGTAAAGTATGATTATCGTCTTTATTACCAATAGTAGTATAAGCAGAATCATTAATAACATCTATTCTACTAAGTGTAATTATATCTTCAAAAGTCATTCTGCTAATCTTATAAATAATCATTTTGCGAACTTCATTCCTTAACCTTGTTGCAAACCGGGTAGCTTACGCCCCCTAAGAACCGTACGTGCGACTTTCGCCGCATACGGCTCAGGCACTTTTAAGGCTATCCCGGTGAAGGGTAACCCGGCTGATCTTACTATTTTTATTGGACATAAACGTAGTAATTTGTTTGCATTCTTTTGCTAAATTGGCTCTCCAATTTGTTCTGTTAGAGAAGTACTTGTCGTATTCGGGCAGAAAAGGATTGGCTTCGGCCATGACTTTCACATGATACCGAATAGGAACATACCCAATACGGTACAGCCGATGATTTTCAGTACCCTTTTTGGTAATTCTCTGATCGGTAAAATGATTGTCGTGGAAGTAGCGATGAAAGATCCACCAACGGTTTTTATTACCGTGCTGGTATTTCGCCCAACGCCTGAGTTGCCACCAGATGAATGAACCCAATCGGTTGAAAATACGCTTTGAACAAATGCCTTTGTGATAGTTCGACCATCCTCTGATAACATGGTTCAGTATTCTTATCAGGGCATGTGCAGGTATTCCACGGTTTCCGTCGATGATTTTTCTGATCTTGTCTTTGAACGATTGGACGGCCTCCTTCGATGGACGGATAATTAGTTTGTCCTTGAATTTGCGGACATTCTGCGAAAGGAAGTTGAACCCATCGCTGATATGTGTGATCCTGGATTTTTCGGGCGAGAGTTCTAATCCTCTTTCCATCAGAAATTCGGTTACCAAAGGAATAATTTCATTGGTAATGACTTCTTTACTGATGGCCGTAATTACAAAATCGTCGGCATATCGGATGAAGTTCACTTTCTTATTCTTCCATCGTGGGAACTTTTTGTTGATTTGGGTTTCCAATCCATCCAAGACCATGTTCATGATCATCGGCGAGATGGTTCCACCCTGTGGAGTACCCTTTTCTGTTGCAAACAAACGCTTTTTCTCGATGTACCCGGCTTTTAACCATTCATTGAGAATGGTTTTGTTGACGGGGATGTTTTTCAATATCCAGTCGTGCCTGATGTTATCGAAACAAGCTTTAATGTCTGCTTCGAATATCCATTGTGGAGAGATTTTACGGCAAAGTAACTGGAAACAAGCTGCCACCGCATCGTTGCACGATCTTCGTGGTCTGAACCCGTAAGAGTTCTTGTCGGCCAATGATTCGGCCATTGGGTCGAGGGCTATTTTATGCAGTGTTTGCATGGCCCTGTCGCTCATCACAGGAATACTTAACGGACGTTTCTTTCCATTTTTCTTTAATATGTAAACACGTCGCAATGGTTTTGAACGGTAACCTCTTAATTGGAGATTTAGGGCTGCTTCGAGTTTTTCTTTCCCGTTTGTCCAAACGGTGTTGTCAACTCCGGGAGTGTTGCCCCCTTTGTTGGAAGAAACCCGTAATATAGCCAGTAATTTAGCATAGAATGATTTTGTAACAAGGAACATCAGGGCTTTTGCTTTTGCCCGGCGACCTTGTTTTACAGCCTTGGCAATGCGGCGTTGCAGCCTGGTCACGTGTTGGATAACCTTCCGCCATAAAATGGTTTCCCAGTTATTCAGTTTGTGTGGGAGCGCACACGATAAATTTTCATTCTCGTTCATTTGCTTTCTTCCATTAACAGGTTCTGTAATACTTTATGCCATAAAGCACCAGATGAAGGTAGGCAGGCTTTCGCCTGTGGTGATGTTGTAAAAAACTCAACCACTATCCAACCCGTTACAGGAAGGCATTCGCTTTGTTCATCGTCTCTGTACGGCGTTTCCCGATGCCTTGCGGTTACGGTTTTATCCCAGTTCTCACCGAGAGAGAGCGCCGTGCTTCCACGTTCCATATAAATAACAATAATGTGGGTTTAGGCTCATCCTGTCTGCCGGCTGATCTGCATCCTTGTAAGCACTGCGTTAAACGTGCTTAGCCTGTCAGCTCACCATTTTGGTACAGAGCGTATCATTCTCTTTTTCGCTCCTACTTGCCTGTCGGTAGTAACGGATGTTCACAATATATTAGCCATGCCCACTGATCCAAGCCCTTAATTGACTTTGAGACTTCAAAGACTGTCTGCCTCACGGTTTCCAGCCCCGCCATTGGTTACACGAACCGGCGATTGGTACTGTTTTCCGGGGGCTTCACCCGATAATGGCTGCACCATACATCCGATGCCCCGGTAGGATACTGCTGAAGGAACAGCAGGTTTTATCTGTCAATCTTAATTGACTGTAAAACAATTATTTAATACGACTTCGTGTCGCAATAACG
>PHDH01000022.1 GCA_002840935.1 Bacteroidetes bacterium HGW-Bacteroidetes-21
CATATAACAGATTCCGCAATGCGCATCGGTATATTGCTCAAAATGGCTTTGTGGGAGACGGAGATAATAATTTAGTGGTGCTGGATTATGATTCGCCAACTGAAATGAATCCCGGTAATTTTTATGGCCACTTTTTGTTTGGGCTGAATTCTAATCATGTGTCACATGTCATTTCTAATGGTCGCCTGATTGTGAGTGATAGAAAAATGACTACCGTAAACGAACAAGAAATTCTGAAAACATCCCGTGGTTTGGCCAACAAACTTTGGGTTAAAATGCAGGAATAATTCTGTTTTTTTGCTTTTCTTTGTCAGAAGAAATAGGGGAGGAAATTTCACTTTTTTTCTAAATTTCTGCTCCGGAGGATAAACAATTTTTGTGTCGCTTAATATGGAATTAACTCCCGTTCAACTCATCGGTTATGCTGCTTCATTAGTCATTGCTTTGTCGATGACCATGAATTCGATTGTGAAATTTAGATTAATTAATCTGGTGGGGGCATTGACTTTTTCTGTGTATGGCTTTGTGGTTGGCGCAATACCTGTGGGGGTGCTTAATGCTTTCATTTTTTTTGTGGATGTTTATTATCTCTGGAAAATATTTTCGAAGAATGAAGTTTTTGAAACACTGGAATTGCGGCCCGAAAACAGATACCTGATTCGTTTTCTGGAATTTCATGATAAAGAAATACAGCAGCATTTTCCGGGATTTTCCTATAAGCCTGAAATGAATACCGTGAGTTTTTTTATTCTGAGAGATACGTCTGTGGCCGGGGTTTTTTTGGCGCATAAGGAAGACGATGACGTTCTCAGAGTGGGACTCGATTTTGTGATTCCCCAGTATCGGGACTTTAAGAATGGCAAATATGTCTATGTGAGGGTTATGAATCGTTTTGCGAAGTCGGGATTTAAAAAAGTAGTAGCAACGGGTAGTAGTAAAAAATATGCCAGCTATTTAAAAAAACTCGGTTTCACCGAAAGACCTGATGGCCTGTACGAAAAAAGTCTGTTGTGATACCTTTTACCCAAGCAAAATAAAAAGTTTATTGTCCGTTTTCGTTGGCTTGGTTCAGGTATTCAATGGCATCCATAATACCAATGCGTTTACCATGATTAAAGGCTGCTATAAAGGCATCTGTAAAGCCCATTTCCCAGATCTTTAGTTTCATCTCCCGGGCGTCTTCTATGTTTTTATATTCCCCGGTGGTATATCTGTATAAACCTTCGTATTTATATTTTTTTACTACCAAACCTTTAAAAACAGGATCGCTTAAGGAGATGGGCTTGGTGCTCGACTTGATTTGGATTTTGAATTCAATTTCGGGTCGTTTTTCGTCACGGGGCAGCGTCACATTGGCTATGTTTTCGGCAGTGAAGTTGTTTTCGTCCCATACATGAGAGACGATTAGCGGGTATTGTGTGCGGGCTTTTACTCTTGATGTCGCATTGAAATGCCACCATTCGGTTTGTATGGGACTAAAACCAGCTTTTTTCATAACCGTTCTGAGTAGGTGCCGGTTAGCCAGCTGTTCGGGAGTCAACTTCCCCTCTTTTTCCATGGTTTTTTCGAGGGAAGGGTAGGAAAGCTCGTCGAAAGAGTCGAAGGCTGTACCCATGTCGAGGTAGCTCCCGTTGCCATCACAAATGGTAATGTCGACTGCAGCCCCATAACTGTGGAGCGAACCTACGTCGGGACTGGCCAGAAACCTTGACTTTTCATATGCCGTAATTTTTTCACTGGCCCACATTTTTTGCTGAATACTGGCTGGGCGTGCAGCGTCTAAAACGACAAGCGAATAATGAGGAAAGACGGATTTTAGTTGTTTTTGAGCCTGAACCAGCATTTCTGCAGCATCTTTCTGTAAATAAGCGTGATTGAAGTTTCCGTAAAGGTTCTCGTGAAGAAAATTGTCCTCCTGTGCATATTTTAAATCCACTTTAATGCTAGTGTCCAGATATTTAACATTTTCCAATCTATATGCCTGCATGATTCTATCCAGATCACATATAGTGTCGGGTTGTTGACTTATTAGATCGGAGGGAAGGGTGCTTTTAATTCGGGAAATGCCCTGTTGATTACCTGAATACGGACCTTCATGAAAAAATCCAAAAGGGATGAAGGATAAAACAAATAAAAAGTATAATTTTGAAACCATCAGAGAACAAAAATAATCAATTTAATCTGCTTTCAAACTTATGAAAAAGATCACCATTCTATTTTTATTTTTAGGAATCGCCACACTCATTCAGGCGCAGCAGGGAAACTTTAGTATAACACAGGCTGTTACAGGTCAGTATAGAGAGCTGTCTCCCAAAAAGTACTACATGCTTTCGTGGATGCCCGGCACGAACAATTATACTTATCTTGATTTTACCATCGGTAAATACTTCATTGGGGATATTTCTTCTAAACCTGCAAAGGAATTTTTGAGTCTAGATAATATTAATCCTGCATTAGAAAAAGCCGGTATGGAAAAACAAGGCAGGGTTCCGTTTTTCGATTGGAAAGATAAAGATAATATTATCTTTACTGTAGATACACAATATGTTACGATGGATATTAAGAAGAAATCGGTGATAACTACACTTCCCTTTTCTTCGCTGGCCGAGAATCAGGATTATAATACAACTTCGGGATTCTTGGCTTATACCATAGAGAATAATTTATATGTAACCGGGCCTGACAAAAAGGTTCGAGCCATAAGCGACGAAAAAAATAAAGGTATTGTGTTTGGTAAAACCGTGCATCGCAGCGAATTTGGAATTAGCAAAGGCACTTTTTGGTCGAATTCAGGCACCCAGCTGGCTTTTTACCGTATGGACGAGAGCATGGTTACCGAGTATCCTTTGGTGGATATCACCGAAAAACCCGCTGTATTAAAAATGACTCGTTATCCCATGGCTGGTATGACCAGTCATCACGTAACAGTGGGTGTTTATAATACAGTAACAGGTAAAACGATATATCTCGAAACAGGCGAGCCCGCTGAGCAATATCTCACAAACATCGCCTGGGATCCAGCCGACAAAAATATTTATATTGCCGTCCTTAACCGCGCACAGAATCATATGTGGTTGAGGCAATATGATGCTACAACGGGTAAATTTGTAAAGACTCTTTTCGAAGAAGAAAATGCAAGATATGTTGAACCCCTTAACCCGGTTTATTTTATAAAATCCGCACCCGATCAGTTTATCTGGCAAAGTCAGCGGGATGGCTTTATGCATCTTTACCTGTACAATACCGACGGCAAGGTTATTAGACAACTTACTTCAGGTGATTGGATTATCACATCGTTGGTAGGCACCGACAACAAAGACCAGTTTGTGTATTTTCAGGCGACCAAAGAGAGTCCCCTTGAAAGGCATTATTACAAAGTGCCTTTGGCTGGCGGCGAAATCACAAAATTAACCGGTGAAAAAGGAGAGCATGATGCGGTTTTTAATAGTACCTATACTTATTTTATGGAGACATACAGTAATGTGGATGTTCCCAATGTGCATATGGTAATGACTACAGCCGGGAAAGAGCAAAAAACGCTGGTTCGCGCCGAAGATCCCATGAAAGGTTTTAACATGCCCAAAATGACTATAGTAGAAATTATGGCTGCCGACGGAAAAACCAAATTATATGGTCGCTATATTGAGCCTATTCGTAAAGATTCAACTACCAAATGTCCTGCTATTGTGTATGTATACGGTGGTCCTCATGCACAAATGGTAACCAATAGTTGGCTCGGTGGAGCCGCGTTGTGGGAATACTATATGGCTCAAAAGGGCTATGCTGTTCTGACGCTCGATAACAGAGGCTCTTCGGGACGCGGCTTTGAGTTCGAAAGTGTTATTCACCGTAATCTGGGTATAGCCGAAACCGACGATCAGATGAAGGGTATTGAATTCCTGACATCGAAAAAATATATTGATCCCGAAAGAATTGGAGTTCATGGATGGAGCTTTGGAGGTTTCATGACAACCAATCTGATGACCCGCTATAGCAAAGTCTTTAAAGTCGGTGTAGCTGGCGGTCCTGTGATGGATTGGAAGTATTACGAAGTAATGTATGGCGAAAGGTATATGGACACCCCCGAAGAAAACCCCGAAGGTTACAAAAATGCCTGTATGCTTGATAAGGCAAAAGATCTGAAAGGAAAACTTTTACTTATTCACGGATACATCGACGACGTAGTTGTCCCCCAAAACAGTCTGTCATTTATCGAAAAATGTATCAAGAATAAAGTGCAGGTCGACTTTTTCACTTATCCTACTCACGAACATAATGTGAGAAATATGGATAGAGTTCACCTGATGCAAAAGGTAACGGAGTATTTCGATACTTTTCTGTAGTTCGAAGATGGTTTAACAAAAAAGCTTTGCGAAAGCAGCTGCTTTTTTGTTTATTTATTTTTTGCGTTTTTGCATTTTTAAAATTGTTATATATTTGTAAATAAAAAACATGGCAAAACGCGTATGTCCTGAGTGTAAGGAGCCTATCAGCGGGCGGGCAGATAAGAAATTCTGCAGTGACTATTGTCGCAATGCATACAATAACCGGATGAACAGTGATTCGTCAAACAGTATACGCCGGATTAACCGCATACTTAAGAAAAACAGACACATACTTGAAGAGATGAATCCCGACGGAAAGACCAAAACCACTCGTACCCGTCTTCTTGAAAAGGGCTTTAATTTCTCTTATCATACGCACACTTATTCTACCGCCAAAGGTTCAACTTACATTTTCAATTACGAGCAGGGTTATTTGGCGTTGGAAAAGGATTATTTTTTACTCGTACTTGATAAAAAAGAGACGGACCATGAACCTTCATAGCATTGATTCAGCTGTCTGCAAAAAATGCGGATTGTGCATAAAAGTTTGTCCTAATAAAATGCTGGCTACTGCCAGTGATGGAACAGCAACATTTATTCCGGGGAGAATTCAGCTTTGTATGTCGTGTGGGCAGTGTATGGCCGTGTGTAATGCGAAGGCAGTGACTATTCCGGGTCTTTCTTACGAAGAAAACATCTTCGAGTCTGGCGAGCAAACTGTTGATATTGAGAAACTCAGTCATTTTATGGCGACGCGCAGGTCGGTCCGTAATTTCAGCGATAAACCAGTTCCTGACGACGTATTGCATAAGCTGCTGCAATCTATAGAATATGCCCCTTATGGATCGGAGCATAACGGTATTTGTGTGACGGTGGTAAGGGATAGGCAAAAAATAGCTCAGGCTTTACCCATTATGTCGGAGTTTTATAGGTGGCTCTATAAAATGCTGACAGGACGCATGACTCGTTTTTTTATGAAACGCAAAATGAGTCCTGAACTTTTCAACACCCTCGACAAGCATTTAAAACCCAGACTAGATGTAAATCATTACGATACATCAGATGGCACAGATCATATTACCCGGAATGCGCCTTGTGTTCTTATTTTTCACGCCCCTAAAGATACGCCCGAACACTCGCAGGATGGAATGATATACGTGACTTACGCGGCATTGGCAGCACATGCATTGGGACTGGGCGCTTGCATAAACGGACTGGTAGGTGCCGCTGTCAATAAGCGAGACGAGCTACGGCAAATATTTGATATTCCTCCAGAAAACGAAGTAGTGATTTCGCTACTTTTAGGATATCCCGCAGTGAAAATAAAAAAGGGAATAAGGCATAAAAACGTGAAGGTTTTGCAATAGATTTCAAATGACTATCTTTGACGAAAATACTGTCCCTGTAGTAAAAAAATGAATAAAATATTCATTACAAATAAAAGTAAAAGTATCGGGTCGTATCTCGTCGATATCTTCAGGAGCAGGGGAGTGATTATGGCATTTGCCCGGCGTAATGTGATGGGGAAGGTGGCTCAAACTCGTTTGGGGGTTTTTGTGATTCTTATACAAGCTATTATTTTAACTTTGATTATGGGTATGATTATAAGTCGTGCCATTAAATTTGATATAGATTATCCCTACCTGCTTTTTCTTTTACCTGGCATGTGTGGATGGTATGCTTTTTCCTATTTGGTTTCACTTTCGAGTATGTCGCTCATTCAGCATCAGGGAATAATTACCAAAGTAGCCTTTCCCAGAATCTCATTGCCCATTTCGTTTGGACTTTCTGTTTTTGCTGATATGATTGCCTGGATATTGGTGATCATCGTTCTTTTGATTTTTTATGGGGTCTCACCTGATATTAGCATTGTTTTTCTTCCCTTACTCATGTTGATGAATGTTTTAACCGGACTGGCAATTGGTACTTGGATTGCCATATTAAGTGTAAAGAATCGTGATTTAGTGATGATCTCTCCCTTGTTTATTGGGTTGGGCGTGTTTTTTACACCTGTTTTTTACCCGGCAAGTATACTTCCTGTCTGGGTCGAAAAACTACTTTATTTTAATCCATTGGCTGGAGTGGTTGAAGGATATCGTTGTTGTTTTGTGACGGGGGTGTACGATTTTAATTACCTGTGGGGATTTTTACTGAGTCTTATCCTGTTATCAGGAAGTATTTTTGTGTTTTCAAAAAAAGAAGGTGTCATTGCAGACTACTTATAACATATCGTCGGATATTGCTGTGAAAGCAGAAAAGCTATCGAAGATATATCGTTATAGAGGGCTTATATCTTCAATTTTTTCTGGCAAGTATAGTCACGAGGTACATGCACTGAATGATTTTTCTTTTAATGTAAAAAAAGGGGAAGTCCTGGGTCTTATTGGTAGCAATGGTTCCGGGAAAAGTACTTTAATGAAAGTGTTGAGTGGTGTGACCCAACCTAGTTCCGGTACGGCAGAAATTGATGGGAAACTTCTGGCTGCCATCGAAGTAAGTGGTGGATTTAATCCCGATCTTACAGGGTACAACAATTTAGTTCTTACGGCAAAAATATGGGGTTATACCAAGGAATATATTCATAAAATTATCCCCGAAATAATCGATTTCAGCGAATTAAAAGATTTTATTCATCTTCCTGTAAAGAAATATTCCAGTGGAATGATTAGTCGCCTTGCCTCTTCTTTGATTATTCATTCGGATGCAGATATATTTCTTCTGGATGAGGTCCTCAATGGAAGTGATTTGTCTTTCCGCCGGAAAATGCACAAAAGAATTATTGAAGAGAATCAAAAGGGGAAAACGATTATTATTGCCTCTCATACCATAAACGATATTCTTGCTTTGTGTACACGAACTATTATTATTCATCAAGGAAAAAAAGTTTTTGATGGAAACCCTTTTCAGGCACTACACTTGTACCGGGAAACTGGCGGAAATTCAAAACAGGAATCGATCAATGAATTTAAAGGTCATTATACGAATACCTTCATTGAAATTAACGACTTTATTGTAAACACAGAAGAAGAATGGATAAAGTTTAAAATGTCTCTATCTCTGAAGGTTCCTATAAAGGAAAAAATTAGTCTGGTGTTGATTCTCAATAACAATATTGATAGTCCTATTGCCCATGCGATTTTCGAGATTCCCGATAAATTTGAAACGACTCAGATAACCTGTACTATACCTCGTAGGATTATGGGGAGTGGACATCATTTTGTTACTATAGCTGCATTTTCAGAACCAGATCATTGGATGTTTATTCCTCGTATTTGTGGATTTTCTTCTCAAAATGATACCGAAAAAATTGTTTTTATTCCGGGTATGCTACTTTCAGATGCTCAGTGGGAAATGAATGGATAGAAACATTAAGTTTTTCTTATCTTTTCCATGATCTTGTTCTTGCCATCGACTCTTCGTCGTCTTTAGAATTCCATCCTGTTATGGCGTTTAAGAAACGCCTGAGGCCAAAGTATATATAGGCCTCAAAAGGGGCTTTTCTAAATCCATACCTTAGCCTTAAATATGAAATGGGATATAGAAAAATAGTTGCAATAAAAGAGAAAATTTTTAGTAGCCCGAATTGACTCTTGTAATGTCTTGGATTGGCATATTTAAAATATACTCTCAGAAAGATATAGAGTTCTTTTCTATAATCGTGTTTCCACCAGGGAGCGACATATTCCTTTCCAATAAAATCAATTAATTCGAAATGGTCCTTGAAAGGCTGAAACCCATATTCAATACCCTCATCATATAGTTTTGTTTTGGGAAGCGGGACAAAAAAATTAATTCCTGCTTCTAAATTCGAATTTATGGTTTTAGCCTTGCCAACCATATCCAATGTTAACTTGAAGTCTTTGTCTGGATCCCATGGGAAAGCAACCATGATATAAAACACAGGCTTGATTTTATTTTTACCAAGTAGTTTCACAATCTCATAGTTATCGCTTACATTTATACGCTTGTTTACTTTAACAAGAATTTCCTGATCTCCTGATTCTGCACCAAGTCTGATTGCCCTGCATCCTGCCTTATAAATAAGTCGAATATCTTCTTCAGTGTAATTTTTAAGGAAAGTACTTACATGTGCATTGGCTTCCCATTTTAATTGTATGCCTCTGTCAATGATCCCGTTGCATAGATTTTGAACAAAGCTTTTATTGCCAAAAAAATTATCGTCGTCGAATGCAATTTTCTTAATATTTCCGGTTTTTATGAAAAGCTCTAAATCATTAAGAATAACATCAACCTTTTTGGCAAAGAATTTTTTCCCCCATATTGCAGCAAGACAACAGAAATGACAATCGTAAGGACATCCTATAGTAGCAATATAATTGATGCTTCTTTCTTCAGGGGCTGGGATGCCATTAGACTCAATAATAGCATTAATATCTATCAAAGAATAATCAACATTTGGGAAAGTCTTTTCATCTATAAGTGTTGCCTTTTCATTTATTATTATTCCATTTGAATCCTTATAGCCAAGCCCTTTGATGTTTTCTAACGGGAGCTTTTGATATAAGGCCAAACATAGTTCTTTAAAAGCAATTTCGCCCTGACCAACTACTACAAAATCAATAAATTCTAACTTAAGCAGCAGTTCGGGTAAGACATTGGCATACCATCCTCCCCATACTACTGGGGCTTGTGTATGCTTTTTTATTGATTCTGAAAACTTGGAACCGGAAATCATTTGATAACCAATCATTGCACTAACTCCAGCAAGAAGTATCCTGTCTTTGTTTTTCTCAATAATTATTTCATAATCTGGACTTATTCTTTCATCCAACAAAATGGTTATTAATCCTGAGTCTCTTATCATACGCTCGAGATAGAGAATGGGGAAAGGCAGATTAGATACCTGTCTTTTTTTATCTACCAAGGGATAAAATAGTATTATTGTATCTCTTTCCATGTTATGTCTTTATCGTTATTTGCTGCCTGTTTGGCTCTGCTAATGAGTTTATCAACATCACGAAATTCAATTTCTCCAACGAAGCGTTCGAGGGGGAGATTTAAAAAGTAAAACAAGGATTTAATTCTTACATGATCTTCCTCAATGGCATTAAAAATCTGGCGGATTTTTTCTGAATAATATTGTTGCTTTACGAGCTTTTCCTGATCATCGTAATAATAAACTTCTTCAATATATTTATTGGTAGAGGTGACTAATGTGTTTAATAATTCTTCAGACGTTCCATTAAAAAGGCTAAGATTATTTTCCCTTAGAACTGACTCTTTATGCCAGTTAACGACCTGGTTAATTAGGTTGTCGTAGCGTTGCCAATTTTCATTTTCTATCACATTTTCGCCCGACCCACGATTTTTTGATAAAAAGGTTTTTATCTCGTCCAGCTTCTGTGATGACAAATTCCATAAAGAGCAGGAAGGAGGAAAAACGACATTGTTAAATATCACAGTAACATTTTTAGCGTTGAAGAATTTAAGTAAATCGGGCAGATGATAAATATTTTGTTGCATGGGGCATACCTTGACATTAAAAGTGGTCCCTATTTGTCGTGTATAGTTCAGGTAATATTCAAAATTTTCGAGTGTCTTTTGCAAATGTGCCCCTTGTCGGATTTGTTTGTAAATATTTTCTTCCACAGCATCAATAGAAACAGTAATGTTAAATTTCAGCTTCGAAAGATAGGTTTTAATTTTATCGTTTAATATGGTGCAATTACTTGTTATTGAAACTTTAATGCCGGGATTTAACTCAATAAAAAGATCCCAGATTTTAAAGTATACAGGATTCATAAATGTTTCCCCACCTGTAAAAGAAGCTTCTTTGAGATGCGGAATAAACACCTTGAGTTGTTCAAGAAAAGCATCGTCGTAGGGGTTCTCGTACGGATCGCACATCTCTTTGTTCATGCGTACCTGATCGGATAATTCTCCGTTACACATGATACATTGCAGATTACATTTATTGCTCATTTGAAAATCAAAAGAGTCTGGGTATTCCTGTTCTTTACCCGCCAGATAATCGTAACGCCAGGCTCCCACAGAAAAATAATTTTCTTGTCTTAGCTGTCTGCGACAGTCATCGCAACCAAAAGTAAGGTCGTTGTGTTGTATATGCTGCCGGAGTTTTTTTATTTTTTCGCCAAACCACACGTCATGCATACTGTCTTTTGGGTATGTTCCCAAAAATTCACGTTTATTGTAAAAACAGGCCAGAATATTTCCATAGGGTGAAAATACAAGAGAGTGGAAAGGCGCATGACAAAAATACTTTGTTTTACTACGACCACGGATTTTATTAAACGCTTTAATCGAATTACGTTTTTCACTTTTGTATTCTGATTTGCCAAATATCATTAGTTGCCTCCTAAAGCTATAAAACGTTCTTTAATTTTTTCGAATGAACTTGTCTCCAATTCAGAAACGATATATCCTGCATCAATAGCAATCAGATTTTTTAATGCGGTTCTTGCTGTATCAGGATTATTTATTTCGTCTACAATTCTGGCAATTAATTCGTTGTATTTAGAAAGACGGAGATTGTCCTGAATGTCAAGTTCGCACAAATAGTTTTTCAGTTTTCCTGCCAATGAGATTTGTAGTTCGGAAATGCTTTGAGTGATAATCTCGGGTTGTTGAATTGCTTTTTTAAGCCAGACAGAAACCTGACTTCTGTAACTTTCAAAAGCGGTGTAGTTTGCTTTCGAAATAAAGCTATGGGTCTGAATTTTTACTTCCGAAAGAAAGTTCAGGTATTCTTGAAGTTTTTCTGTAGACATTGTGCCAATTACTTCAGCCGAAGGATACACGGCAATATGCAACACAATAGGAATGTTCAGATTCGTATAATGATTTACCATATCAGGTATTTCCCACATGTTTTTCCTAATGGGACAAATATTTACAGTTAAGTCTCTTTTGTACTGCCGGGATAATTGGTAAATTGTATTAAAATTCTGCATTACGTTTTCGAATCGCGCATTAATACGAATGGATTCGTATGTCTCTTTATTGATTGAATCTAAAGAAAAGGATACATGAACGTTATTGTTCTTGTAAAATTCAATGATTTCATCATTCAGTACAGTTCCGTTCGTGAGAATATTTATCTTAATACTTTTGTTAAGAGTGCTGAGTCTGGTCCATATTTTTTTGTAAATATCAATCAGAAATGGCTCGCCCCCAACAAAACGGGCTTCTTTTAAACCGGAGATAAATGGGTCTAACTGATTTACGAAATCATCGTCATATACCAGTGGGTAAGGATCGCCTTTTTCTCTGTTTCGACGAATAAGAGAAGAGTTTTCGCCGTTACACATAATACACTCAAGATTACAAGTATTGCTTATTTCAAAATCCAATAAGGAAGGTCCCTTTTTTTGCTCTTTGAAAGTGTCATAAATCTTTGACCCTGAGGCTTGAAAGTTGCGATTAATTAATTTTGAATAACAGGAATGACATCCCAAAGACAAATCATTTTGAGAAATAGCTTCACGTAATTTCTCTGCTTTTTCTCCGAACCATGCCTCTGTGACACTTACTTCAGGGTATTTGCCCAAACTGTGAAAACGATTATAGCAACACGCATAGATATTGCCGGATAATGAAAAACGAAGTGCATTGAAAGGGGCATAACATAGCTTTCTTCGTTTCAAAAAATTCCGTGTAGAATTGTATTCTCTTATAATATCTTGAGGGACGATTCCCGGCATATGAAATTCAAATATTTACAAAGATAAATATTCCATGATATTATTCGGCAAACAACATTTCTTATTTAAGATCATGTTCTTTCATTTGTCATTCTTCAAATGCAGTTAAGATTTTATTAATTGATTTATATCTGTGAAAAATATTTACTTTTACATTAAATACTATAAGATTGATAACGAGCAATAATCACAATACCTTTGTTTTTGTAGTATGCGGAGCGAAAGAGCATGTAGATACGCTGCATTTTTCTTTGCAATACCTGACTCGTTATTCTCTATCGCACATTGTAGTCGTTACAGATGCATCCCGAAATGAAATCCCGATTAAGTATACTCACGTTGTTGATATAATAACACCAGTTGATTACAATCACCATCAGGCCAGTATATGGCTTAAAACTTCGTTACATAAAATATTACCAGTTGGTCCGAGGTATTGTTATCTTGATACAGACATCATTGCCCTGAATTCCAATTGCGACAGTGTATTTAATGCGTATGCGCCACCCATTACTTTTGCAGCAGATCATTGTACGGCTTCGTGGTTTAGTCCTTATGCTGTAAATTGTAATTGTTCTGAGTTGGCAGAAAAGGATCGAAATGCTGCTGATAATGCCATCGCAAAAGTAGTTCAACATCCGGCTTTTCCTGCGGATATGCAGGATCCCGGAAACAGAAAAATATTTTCTTTATTGCAAAATGTTTCATCTTATCCCTGGTACCATATTTCTGCTCTTTTCAGACTCCTCTTTGCTATGATTGCAGGGAAATCAGAAATTGCCGATGGCGTAGTATTGAATCGTCGAAAGAAACAATGGGAGCTGAAGGACACGGGTTATACCTATCCTTTTCTTCTGGCATACAGAAAACAAATTAAAAGTCAAACAGGCTATCATTTAAGTCTCTTAAAAAGATCCTGGTTCAAGCCGGATAAAAACCCGCTGGCTCAAAACAGGTGTTCACATCTGCATGATGCCATTGCAACAAAATTCAACCTGCCTGCACCCGACTCCGACTGGCAGCACTGGAATGGAGGTGTTTTTGTCTTCGATCAAAAATCACATTCCTTTTTAGACGAATGGCATGCCAAAACGCTGGAAATATTTAACGATCCATATTGGAAAACCCGCGATCAGGGAACACTCATAGCCACTGCCATAAGTCAGCAACTTACAGGTCATCCCACTTTATCTAAGGCGTACAATTTCATCGCCGATTTTTATAAGACAGAGATTAAGGCAGACCTTTCTAAACCCGGAACCTTCTTTCAGGGAAGAGAGCGGCTTACCCCTTCGCTAATTCATATTTATCATCATTTTGGCAATACCGCATGGGATGTATGGCAGGCCATAGAAGCATTGTGTCCCCAGCCAGATAATAAGCCCGAACTTTTACCGGACAATAAAATTGTGCATGCCTTATGGATTGGTGAGTATTTGTCGGATATGGAGCTTATGACGATTCGGTCTTTTATCCATCAGGGACATAGTTTTTATCTCTGGTTGTACAAGCCGCTTAAAACGCCATTGCCGGAGGGTACCGTTTGTATGGATGCAGCAATGATTATTCCCGAAGAAAGGATATTCCGTTATCGCTATAAAAACCAGTTTGGCCACGGAAAAGGAAGTCTGGGTGGGTTTTCAGACATCTTCAGATATAAGCTCTTATTTGAGCATGGCGGCTGGTGGACGGATATGGATATGACATGCCTTAAGCCCCTCAATTTTACGGAGCCTTATGTGTTTCGCACACATCAGATATTAACGCTGGTGGGAAACCTGATGAAATGTCCCCCGAAATCAGAGTTGATGCGTATATGTTACGAAAGGGCTTTCCGCGAAGTGAATGCCGACAATCGCGACTGGCATAAACCCATACAAATTTTGGCCGATGAGGTAAAGTTTTTTAAACTGGAAAACTATATCCGAGACTTTACCAATCCCGACAGCTGGAAGTTGATTCGGAAAATGTTGGTGGGAAAAACTTCCATTCCAAAACATTGGTACGCAATCCACTGGGTTAACGAAGAATGGAAAAGAAACAAAGTGAATAAAAAAACTGTTGTACCGGATTCTGTTTTTGGCGATATGATTAGCAAATATGGTCTCATGGGTAAGTCGTCAGATAAATTCAGCCTGTTAAAATATCGGCTATCACAGACCTATTTGATTGCTGGTTTTCGTCAGTTGCCCTGGTTTATTAAAAGAAACTTCATAAGGTAATTTCTGGAAAATGATGAGATTTATTTTGCTGAAAATATACGTTGCTGTCATTCGAATAATTGTTTTATTGACAGGGAATAAGGCATTAAAAATTCAGGCATATAGAAACACTTTTTTTAAGAAACAGATTTGTTTTGCGGCGCAGAATAACATGTTTTTTTCTCCCTCCGGAAAGATTTACCCTTGTTGCTTTAATAGAAAGGACGTTGTAGGCGATGTACATGCCAGCGAAAAGCAGTGGTTTGAGACGAAGGAGAGAGCGCATTTGCAAAATAAACTGAAAAAGAATGATTTTTCGGAAGGATGTGCTTTTTGTAAAGAGGCTATACATGCGGGTAACTACGTTGCCACGGGAAGTCTGGCGTATGATAGCTGGTCTAAAAATACACACGAACCAAAGTCTATGGAGTTCGAAACCGATACCATATGTAATTTGCAATGTGTCATGTGTCCCGATGAGTTCCATACAACTAAAAGTCATTCTGTTTATCCTCCGAATTTTCACGAAACGTTAAAGCCCTGGATAAAAAACCTTAAATGGGCGAAGTTTTATGGAGGAGAACCTTTTATTGTTCCCGATTATTACCGTATCTGGGATCATTTGATTTCCGAAAATCCTGATTGTATAATCAAAGTGCAGACCAATGGAACAATACTTAACGAACGTATAAAAGCACTCTTAACCAAAGGCAAATTCTGGTTTATGATTTCGCTCGACTCGCTCCGTCCTGAAGTTTATCAAAAGATACGCATTGGAGCCGATTTTGAAAAATGGAAGTCCAATTTTCATTATTTCCTGAATTATTCCCGTCAAAATAAGTTCCCTCTGAATATAGCGGTTTGCCCAATGACACTCAATGCTTCAGAAATGCTCGATATGGTCGAATTTTGTAACGAGCATCATATTCATATTAACTTTAACCTGCTTACTTCACCCTCATCACTCAGTATTAAGAATTTGCCATCTGCCAAAATACAACTTCTGATAGACCAATTTTTAAACTCTAAATTCAGAACAAATACCTATGTCAGATATCAGAATATAAGGCATTTTAAGTCGCTTATTCATCAATTGCAAGTATGGCATAAAGAAGCTTTGGAATCTGAGCAATCTCCTATGTTAGAATACGATGCGAATGATTTTTGTCGACATTTATTTGGTCAATTACCTGAAGAGGAAATGCAAAATGCAGAGAAGAAACTGCGAATGGTATTGTCTGGAAGAAAAATAAAAATCCGGGAGAACCAGTTTGAGAAACTCAAAGTAGTTCACCCCGGAAAATTATCAGCTTTTATAGAAACTTCTTCCTCCGAAGAAATTCTGAACAGGCTGGACGAGTATGCTGTAATTATTACAGATTAGCCAAAGGTCTGGTTTTGTCGAACTCAACAGTATAAGAAAAGTTGATGGTCTTTGATTGCATGGAGTTTACTTTAGATTTCCAGGTCAAAAAGCCAGTTTGTTCATTGTAATCAGCTCCGGAAATATTTCCTTTTTCGACTTTTATACTGGGATCCTGTGTAACAGGAAGGCGGTCTTCAATGACCAGATTGATACCCGAACTTTTGTTGTTTTTTATGTTTAGCGTATAAGTTACTGTCTTAATGACATTATTACCTATAAGGGCATTTTTCTGTTCATCTTTACCTTTTTTTCTTTCAATAATAACACTCCTGTCTGTTCCCAGTGCCAGTTCTAAAGTATCAGATATTACTCCGGTTGCAAGTTGTGTTTCGCCAACATAAGTGCCTTCAAAATAAATATTGGCCATAGCTGGAATCAGGTCCAGATTCGACCAGTCGGTGATTTTTGCCATCAGAAAAGCATTTTTAGACATTTCAGGAACCAGATAATGCACAAATTCGGCTTTAAGATCATATTCTTTAACGGCTATAAGATGAGACTTTCCGTCGGAAGGGATATTATAGCTAAGGTCTATTTCATATTCAACGTTGGTCATGGTTTCGTTTGTCTGGGTGTAATTTGCCGAGGTATAGGCATCCAGTTGTATTTCATTCAGGGTGATACTTCCGGCTAAGGCTCTGTTTTCTTTTTCGCTTTCTCTTTTGTTGTAGCTTACAGGACGTGTATTATAGTTATAGTATCCCAGATAGAAGATGGGCAGAACGGGTTTCGATATTCCTGTTGAAGGTGTAATCGTCGAAAGGGTCAGTTTTACATTCTGCCAGTTTTCGCCTGTATTTTGATATACGTTTGCTTTTTGTACCAGTTTCACGGGCTGCCCAACAGACGATGCTCTGATATCATAAGCTGGCGCCCATCCGGCGTTTTGTGCCATGTAGCTTACAGATATTGTCCCCGTTATTGGGGCTTTTGTTTGTATGGTAACTACCACTTGATGAACTGGTAATTCTTGAACAACAGGGTTTTGTTGTGTATTATAGTTACTCAGGTCGCTCAGTCTTTTTTCCATTTTGGTCTTTTTGCTTATTATCTGATATTCTTGTCGTTTAATATCATTTAATGAATTGTTGATGTCATTCAGCTGTTTTCTTAAATACTCCATGGCTAATTTTAGTTCGGGAATGGTGTCTGCATTTCCCTGCATAAATTTATTGCCAAGTAATACTTTCTTTTCAAGCGATAAAACCTCTTTTTTATTGGCAATATTTTCAAGATCAAATGAGACTTGTGTCAGAGAATCATTCAGTAATTCTATGCTTCTTACAATCTTATCGGGTAGTGATTGATATACAGGCTCTTTGTATTGTGGTTGCTGAATCCTGTACTGCACATCCAGAATAGTATAATCTCCTTTACCTGTAGCTTGAAGACTTTTCGGATTAATATAGGGAGATACCCCCTCGAAAATTACATCCTGTATACCTGTTGAAGCGTTAAAATCTGCTGTCCTTGTTACTTGAGCCGAATTTAGAAAAACGGTGACTTTTTTTGTTCTTGATTTCAGAACTATTTCATTTTCTGCATTCATGGTGAAAAACAGAAAAATTCCTGTGATAATTAATAAGGTTTTCATAACTATTAAATTTGTGTTTATAAGCTTAAGATGAAATACGGGCTGATTTCCATAAAAAAATAGTAGAAATGTTTGAAAAATGTTTTTTAACATTTTCCATCTGACTGTAATAGTGAAATATGAATATTGGATATACTTTTATCCATAAAAAATGAAGTATTAAAATATTTGTAATGTTTATTCTTTAGTTTTTTTATTACCTTTGTGATAAGTTGCTATAAATATGAATAATAGCTTATTTGTCATTGGCTTTCTATTTTTACTATTTTCCTGTTCAGGTGGAGGCAACAATTCTGATGTTATTCAAGTAACTGATACGATTGTCATTGATTCTGCTCTTATTTCACTACCTGAAGCTATTCGCGATTTACCTGTTGGCATTGAAGTTCTTCAAGAGCCGGATAGTCTTAGAGCTGAAAAGTGGGATAAGGATAGTTCCTTTTATGTTTGGAAGCACTCCACATTAATCAGATCTCTGAAAGGCGATTTAAAGATTTTGGAATTTGCTACTTGCAATTATAAAAACGGGAATTGGGTACTGGGAAATATCAATGAAAAGTTGTATGGTCCTGATGAACTTAACAAGTGGTATATTAAAAAAACAGATGATATTATTACCTGGGATCATCCGATTGAGGGGGTAATAGAAGCAGGTGTTCAATACATCGATCCTTCAAATTATAGTATTAGGAACAAGAAGCTGGTTTCCCGGGAGGGATTGTGGTATTTTATCGGAGTCGATACTTCGGGTACTAAATATATGGGTTATGGCAGATACGTGGCACTACCTGAACTTAAAAAAGGGCACTAATTTAAATTCCGCAAAGTATTTCTTTAATTTTTTGCTGGTTTTCGCCCAGTAAGAAGAATGTCATGGCTGCAGCCAGAATAACATCCATAATATATTCGTTGTCTTGGATGGCAGCAGTTACTTCATCCCATTTGCAAACAACGATTTCGTCTCCGCTACGTGAAAGCATAAGAGAAGTGCCATCGGAGTAGGCTATAGGATGACCTTCTTGCATGAGCTTATACAGAAGACCTGTGGGTCGTGTTCTGCTGAAATATGCTACTTTACTGTATAGCCTTTCAGTCATTTCCAATATAAGAGGAACGGCGGCATTTAATATTGTATATCCCTCGTTATAAACTTGTTCGGCAACAACCGACTTAGCATAGGCAACATCCTCTACGTCACGGATATGGTCGTAAGTATAATATTCTTCACGCTCAGTCAGATTCAGCACTACGCCAATATCTGCCATTCTGTATCCTAGACCAGAATTTAATATTGTTTCAACCGGCGTTTCAACTACGGCAGCTCCGATGGTAGGATCTTTCAGTAAGAGGGAGGTGCTGTCGGCATGGTTCAGGTCTATCGATTTAATGAGTTTCCCGTTGATGAAAAGGCCATCGGTACGAAGACTTCCGCAATAAATGCCTTTTTGGATAAAATATTTTTCGATGATAGTAGTATACAATGACTTGCCATGACTGCCGGTGACAGAAATTAAAGGCACTCGATGGTGCGAACCTGCCGGGAAAAGCATGTCCAAAAATTGTTTCTGTACCAACCGTGGAAGGCCGGCATTAGGGCAAATATGTACCTTGAAATCAGGTGCCGCATTGACATCAATTACTGTTCCTCCGTTTTCGTTTAAAGGGATTGAAATATCCGGAGACACAATATCAATTCCAACGACATCCAAATTCAATATGTGCGTAATTCTCTCGCACACAAAACGGTTATATGGACTGATAATATCGGTAACGTCTTCAGAAGAGGCCCCAAAGCGTATGTTGCCCGTGTTCTTAAGGTTCAGTATTTTGCCTTGCTCCAGAAGACTGTCTGGAGATAATCCTTTTAATGATAAAATATTAAGTGTATCGGCGTCAATTTCAATTTTTGACAGTAAGCCTTTATGATTGCCATCGCGTCCGGGCTGATTATTTAAGTCTGCAATAAGTTCGGCGATTGTTTTTTTCCCGTCGCCAGTGATGCTTGCTGGTTTTAACTTAACTGCAGCCGCAAAACTGTGATTAATGACCAGAATTCTGAAAAGATGGCCAGCAGCCTGTTCTTGTATAATAACTTCTTTTTCTTCAACAGCTGCAATACGGAATGCTTTAACCATGGTTTTAGCGTCCATAATATCCAGACTTACTCCGTTTCCTCTTCGGCCTGTTACGGGCTTCACTGCCAGTGGTTTTCGACTGTCTCTGAAAAATTGCAGAGCCTCGCGTGATTTTTTTACAAGAATTTGTTTGGGGACTGGAATGCCTGCATCGAACAGCATGTTTGAAGTAGCAAATTTATTGTCGGCCATTTCAACCCCAATTAGGCTGGTGTTCTCTGTTACTGTAGCGCGAATGAGCTTACGATAAACACCCAGTCCCAGTTGTGCCAGATTATATTTGTCTAGTCGCATAAAGGGAATGCCTCTTTCTGCGGCCTCATCTGCAATCGATTGGGTGGAAAACCCCAACAGGCGGTTCTCTTTTATCTCAATTAGTTTTTCAATAACTTCATTGATAGCAAAATCTTTTTTCAAGAGTATGGCATTGATTAATGCACAGGCTGATTTACCTGCGAATAATCCTGCTACTTCGTCCTTGAAACGGAAAACCACATTATATACTCCCGGAATTTTTGTCTCACGGGTTTTTCCAAAGTTAATATCCATACCCGCCAGATTCTGTAATTCGAGGGCGGTATGTTCCATAACGTGTCCCAATAGAGTACCTTCTTCTACTCTTTTAAAAAAACCGCCTTTTTCAGCATAAGAGCAAAAATGCTCTTCCAGAGAAGGTACTTGGGTTTTTAATCCTTCAAAAAAACCAGGAATTGTATTGGTAAAAACCTCGTTATATTCGTTTAAATTGACACGTATCCGAATCACGGGTCCACCGCTGAAATAGTTTGCCCCAACAAGTATACCCGTTTCTTCTATGGTTAAAGGTCCTTGTTTTATCAGTTCTTCAATTTGCTGGGATATTTCAGACATGTCCTATTTTTTAGCGAAATTAAACAATTTTGTTGTAATAATTATCTTTTCATACTTTTGAGTATTCTAAGCTGGTATCAATGAATATTCATATAAGAAGTCATATAGTAATAAATTATTTTCTTCAAGGGGTGTTGTTATGTTTGATTTTCTTGATAAGCATTTCCCCTGCCCAGTCCCAAAATACAGATAGAATAGATAGTCTGACTGAGGCATTCAAAATGAGTAATTCAGATACGGCTAAAATAAATACTTTGTTCGATCTTTTTAATGAATATCAATATGATGATACCCTACGCGCCTTAAAATATCTCGATCTCGCCGGAAGTTTTTCGGAAAGAGCCGAATTTACATCCGGACAATTATTGTATTACGAAAGTCTTGGGACTTTTTATTATGAAAAAGGACAATATGATAAGGCTATTATACACTATAATCAGATGCTTGCCTTTGCTCAACAACGAAATGATACGACAGCGTTAGCGCAAGCGTACAATAATATTGGCAGTACTTACGATGAGAAAGCAGATTATGAAAAAGCTCTAACAAACTATTTTGTATCACTCGAGTTATGTTTAAAAATTGGAAATAGATTTGAAACGGGTACCAATTACAGTAACATTGGTTTGGTCTATTACAACAAAGGTGATTTTAACCAAGCCTGGATGTATTATCTTCAGGCACTGAAGATTTTCGAGGAACTTAATGATGCAAAAGCAATTGCCAAAACCCACTCCAATCTGGGGATGATATGTCAGGATAGAATGGATTATCCAATGGCACTTCTATACTACAATAGAGCATTGGAAACCTATAAAATAATTGATTACAAACGGGGTATGTCTGGCGCACTCAATAACATGGGTATTGTTTATTTCTTTAAAGGGGAAATGGATAAGGCGTTGTATTATTATACTCAATCATTGACAATCGCTTCCGAAATTGACAACAAGCACATTATGTGTAGATTGTATGGAAATATTGGATTGATATACAAGTCGAAAAAAATGTACGAAAAGGCATTGTACAATCAGTTTAAAGCACTTGAAATAAAACAGGATTTGGGGGAGAAGAAGTCCATTGCATCCTCATATAATAATATTGGAAATACTTATACGCAAATGGGTAATACGGCTAAAGGAGTCGAGTATTGCCGAAAATGTATAGAAATTACTAGGGAAATCCAAAGTCTCGATTTAATGCAAGCTGGGATGAATGGATTATCACAAGCTTATTTTGAGGCGGGTGATTATAGAATGGCATATATTTACAAAGATTCGAGTTTTGTCCTCAACGATTCTGTTTATTCAAGCGAGTCTGCCAATCAGATTGCCGAGATGCAGACAAAATATGAAACAGAAAAGAAAGAACAGCAGATTGAACTTCAGAAAACGCAAATCACCAATAAAGAACTGGAAGTAAATCAGCAAAAAACCATAACCTATACTTTTATTCTTGGATTTGTTCTCATGTTGATTTTGGCTGGTGTGATATATAAAAACCTTCGAGACAAAAAGAAAGCTAATATATTACTGGCGCAGCAGAAATTGCAAATTGAAGAAAAGAATGAAGAACTGAATCAACAGAACGAAGAAATTCAGTCGCAGCGCGACGAAATTGAGGCACAAAGAGATCTGGTAACGGTTCAGAAAAATAATATTGAAAGGATACACGAAAAGTTGACGTCAAGTATTCGTTATGCCGAGCTTATTCAAAAGGCTGTTCTTCCCGATACTGAAATGTTGCAAATGCTGCTTTCCAATCATTTTATTTTGTATAAACCCCGAGATATTGTGAGTGGTGATTTTTACTGGACAACAATCAAAAAAAATGTCTTATGGATCGCTGTTGCCGATTGTACGGGACATGGCGTTCCTGGAGCCTTTATGTCTATGTTGGGCATATCTTTTTTGAATGAAATGTTTGCACAGGAAGAAAATTCAAAACCCTCTCAAATGCTAGAAAAACTTCGGGGAGAAATTATCAAGGCGTTGAAACAGAAAAGTATGGCGCAGGGCATTGAAGAGAATGATCCAGGTTTTAATACTTCTGCGCTGAAAGACGGCATGGATATTTCTCTGGTATCCATAAATTTAGAAAACAATCAATTGGAGTTTGCCGGAGCGAATAGTCCGCTGTACATTATTAAAAATGCGGCTATTAGCTCTTGGCCATTGGCCAATAGCCAGGATACACCCGCCAATAGCCAATTGCCAAAGGCTAAAAGCGAATTAACAGAGGTGAAGGGAGATTTATCCACCGAAAGTTCTACGCTAGTAGAACTGAAGGGAGACAAGATGCCCATCGCCATTCATGTTAAAATGCAGCCTTTTACGGATCATTCGTTTACCTTGCAGGCAGGAGACACTATTTATTTATTTTCTGATGGGTATGCAGATCAGTTTGGTGGTCCGGCCGGTAAGAAATTTATGGCATCACGTTTTCGCGATTTACTAGTCTCTGTTTCATCGTTATCAATGGAAGAACAAAAAGAAACACTTGAGAAGGCTATTGAGGAATGGAAGAATATCAACGGTCAGATATTTGAGCAGACCGATGACATTACCGTTGTAGGGGTTAGATTATAAACTTGGTTGAATACAGTCAGTTACTCTACCGTCACTGATTTTGCCAGGTTACGGGGTTGATCAACATTACAACCTCTCATGACGGCAATATGGTATGATAATAACTGCAACGGAATAACTGCCAGAAGTGGTGCCAGAGCTTCATCTGCAAGAGGAATTTCCATTACGTGATCTGCCATGTCATGTATAATTGTGTCGCCTTCAGAAACCAGTGCGATAACGATTCCCTTTCGGGCTTTGACTTCCTGAATATTGCTTACAATTTTTTCGTAGGATTTGTCTTTAGCAGCAATTACTACTACGGGCATTTGTTCGTCAATCAAAGCAATGGGACCGTGTTTCATTTCGGCAGCCGGGTAACCTTCGGCATGTATGTACGAAATTTCTTTTAGTTTCAATGCGCCTTCGAGTGCGACTGGGAAGAAGTAACCGCGTCCCAGATACAAGAAGTTGTGCGAATCTTTATAGATGGAAGCAATCTCCTTTATTTCATCGTTGTGTGAGAGTATCTTTTGAATTTTACCAGGAATTTCTACAAGATTTTGAATGAGCAGAGCATAATCTTCATCCGATAATGCTTTACGTTTGTGACCAAGTTCTATGGCTATCATGGCCAAAACGGTAACCTGAGCCGTAAATGCTTTTGTCGAGGCAACACCGATTTCGGGACCTGCATGTGTGTATACACCGGCATTGGTTTCGCGGGGAATGCTGGACCCAACTACGTTACAAATGCCAATAACCAATGCTCCATTTTCTTTGGCCAGTCGGATTGCCGCCAAAGTATCAGCTGTTTCACCACTCTGACTGATGGCAATTACTACATCGTCTTTGTAGATAATAGGATTTCTGTATCTGAATTCCGAAGCGTATTCAACTTCTACAGGAATTCTTGAAAATTCTTCTAATAAATATTCGCCTACAAGTCCTGCATGCCATGAGGTGCCACATCCAACAATAAGTATTCGGCGGGCTTGCATAAGTGTCGGCCAGACGTCATATAAACCGCCCAAATTTATTTGAGTGCGGTCGTGCGAAATTCTGCCTCTGAAAGTGTCTTCAATGGAACGTGATTGCTCGAAAATTTCTTTGAGCATAAAATGATCAAAACCACTTTTCTCAATTTCGCCTATTTCAATATCAAGATTTTGAATAACCGGGGTGAGGGGCACATTCAAAACGGTTTTAAGAGTAATTTCGTCACGTCTTACTATAGCTACATCATCATCGTTCAGATAAATTACCCGGTTGGTATGTTCAACGATGGGAGTTGCATCTGAAGCAAAAAAGAATTCCCCGTTTCCTACACCAACAACTAAAGGACTTCCTTTGCGTGCAGCAAACATTACATCTTGCTCTTCCTGACAGGCAACCAGAATGCCATAAGCACCAACGACTTTTGTTAATGCTAGTCGCACAGCGATTTCTGCACTAACTTGTCCTTTAAGGTAGATATATTCAATAAGATTAGCCAGCACTTCTGTATCTGTTTCGCTATGAAAAGTGTAGCCACGATCTTCAAGTCTTTTTTTTAGTCGGGAGTAGTTTTCGATAATCCCATTATGAATGACTACAAAAGTGCCCTGCATAGAAGCGTGAGGGTGTGCATTAATGTCGTTTGGCTCGCCATGTGTAGCCCAACGAGTATGTCCCATTCCAATTGTGCCGGAACAGTCTTTATCACTTACATATTCTTCAAGGTCAGAAACTTTACCTTTGCATTTGTAAATTCTTGTTTTACCATTTAAAAGGGCAACTCCAGCTGAATCATATCCACGATATTCAAGACGTTTAAGGCCGGAAATTAAAATTGGGAAAGCTTCTTTGTTGCCGATATAACCTACTATTCCACACATAAAAAATGGGTTATGGTTTAAAATAATAAATTTCTAATCTGAGTCCGCCTGTTACATTGCTATTGTTTATCACAACGCGATTTGAGCTTACTCTATTGTCTGAACATAGCACAGCAATGCCATTGTCAGTCTTTGTGCCATCTACGAGCGACTGGATGTATCTTCCTATATTGAAACGGTATTCTTGTGTTTCTTCGTTAAGTTTTCCATTAAAATAGGCTTCTCCAACAACATAATCTGACAGAAATTCATAAGTGCCAGAGCTTGTTATTCCCACATTAAGGAGTTTTGAGGGAGAGGTGTAAAGAGAATTGTTGAAGCTTGTATTGACAGGTATTATTAGTTCTGCTTTAGAGATAATAATATCACCAGAGTCTTTCCAAGAGGTCAGACCGGGAAAATAGATTTTCATGCCAAGTCCCGACATTGCCTGCATATAGATAGACGAATGGCTGGTTACTGAGTCGTTGATCCCAGTAACCATCGAATTGCCGTAGTTATGATTAAACAAATTGATGCGGGCGCAGTTGGTGTTGATAGAAAAATTATAGGTTTGTGGGCCATCCTGATTGGTGTAATACAAAATCATATATGTCTTAGTGGATAAGAGATTGAAATATGCAATACCACCACCTGGCAAACTGGCATCTGGCATAAAACATAGTCCTTTAAAAAACTCCAAAAAGGCAGCGTTGTCTTCGTAAATGGAAGAAGGGGCAGCAATAAATCTTTGAGCAAGTTCTATAGGAAGTTTAATGGTAAGACACGAATCGTTAGGTCTGGGTGTATAGGTAAAGGAATGAAGAGGAACAGGATTGATCACCGTATTTGCGTCGAAGTTCGAATAATAAATACTGTCGGGATAAATGCTGTTTGCCAATTCGTAGATATTAATATTCTGTGATACAGTGGAATCGCCGTAAAATGAGGTATAGTCTATGTAGAGACATATAGAGTCAGCCTGAACCGAGGTTCCAAAGTCGAGAGACAAAGAAGAAAGTCTGACCTGAGAGATGAAGGAGGCAGAAGTCAACCCGAACACAGGATCGTTATATGAACCCAATAAAGCCAGTGAACGCTCGTCTGTAGAAAGTGAGTCTTCAGAAAATGTAAAGGCATTGATTCCTGAAAAAGATAATGTAGCAGCAGTGACTTTGTCGCTTTGGGGGTGAATGTCTAGACCTATTACTGATGGGTCTTTTTTGCACGCTTGTAATACAATTAGAAGGAGTGCGGCAGTTAATACAGTAATGCGTTTCAAAAAAATAAGTTTATGATTCAACAAAGGTTTTAGACAATACGAGATCGTAAAAGGTTGCATACTCGTCGAGGTATACAGTTTCGTCAACATAATCAAGTACAGGTTTGTCTATTTTCTTCAGGTAATTTTTAATTTCGGGATTAACATCAGGACTGGCCAGAATAATTCCATCAGACATATTTATGGCAAGCTTCATCAGGTTGACATAAGTAGGATCATCAGCGACTTTCAGGTCGGCAGGAGTAACCCCTTCGATAATAGCTTTTTTCTTGAAGTTTTTATTGAGGGAGCCTGGGAATTCGTCGTTATATATCGAATAAATTACTTTTGATTCGTGGAAAAGAGGATCTTCTCGGAAGGCTTTTTTAATGTATAGGGGCACAGCAGCAGAAAACCATCCGTGACAATGTACAACATGGGGAGACCATCTTAATTTTTTTACTGTTTCCAAAACACCTCTGGCAAAAAAGATGGCTCTTTCGTCGTTGTCCTCAAAGGTGTTATTGTGATCGTCTGATAAAGAAAATTTTCGTTGAAAATAATCTTCGTTGTCGATAAAATACACTTGCATGCGGGCAGATTGAATTGAAGCTACCTTAATAGTTAAGGGATGGTCTGATTCGTTAATGATGATATTAATACCTGACAAACGGATTACTTCGTGCAATTGATTTCTTCTCTCATTAATATTTCCAAACCGGGCAGTAAAGGTTCTGATCTCTCTTCCTTTTTCTTGAATTCCTTGTGGGAGATAACGTCCGATGAGGGACATGGGGGATTCGGGTAAGTAGGGTGTGATTTCCTGAGTGATAAAAAGTACTCTTTCTTTTTCCATTCTGAGTGTAAAATAAAGTATTCTGCAAAAATATATAAAATTTCCGATATAAACCAAAGAACAAAGTAATAAATTGTGTAACGATGTGAGGGCATGAAAAATATTTTAGATTTTTAACAGAAAATAAATTACGTTTGCAATTGCTATGAAAGTCTTAAAAACAGTTGAGTCGGTCAGATTATTTGTTCAGAAAAACAAGGCCGAAGGTAAGGTACTTGGTTTTGTTCCTACCATGGGAGCATTACATGATGGGCATATCTCGTTATTGAAAGCGGGTATGAAAGATTGCGATGTGCTAATCGTTAGTATATTTGTTAATCCTCTTCAGTTTAATGACCTAAACGATCTGAATCTTTATCCCCGAACTCCTGAAAAGGATATGGAAATGTTAGAAGATGCCGGTTGTGATATGGTTTTTATGCCTGCTGCAGATGAAATTTATCCCGACAAACCTAATTTTACATATGCATTAGGAGATCTTGAATATAAACTGGAAGGCAAATTCCGACCAGGACATTTTCAAGGTGTTGCGCATGTAGTCGATAGGCTCTTTAGCATTGTAACCCCTGATAAAGCCTATTTCGGGGTTAAAGATTATCAGCAGGTGCTCATTATTAAAAAAATGGTTAGCCTTACCCATGCTAAGGTTGAGATTATTCCTTGTGCTACTTTGCGAGAATTTGACGGTCTGGCTATGAGTTCGAGAAACGCCCGTCTGACACCTGAGCAAAGAGCTGGTGCTGGCGTTATATATCAGACACTATCTCAGGTGCCCGAAATGGCAAAGAAAATGGATGTAAAAAATGTTAAAGATTGGGTAGAGGATCGCATTAATAATACCCCTTTTATGCAGGTCGAATACTTCGAAATGGCTGACCCAGAGACCCTGGATACATTGTTTCATTTGGCTAATGGAAAGAGCGTTGGGTTATTTGTTGCCGTTTTTTGTGGTAAAGTCAGATTAATTGATAATCTCTTCTTTGTCTTCTAGTGTGTAATTCAGGGCAAACGCATTTAGAACACTAATAAAAATAAAAAAAACTTTCGTTATTGCGATAGTATAGGTTAGTATAT
>PHDH01000318.1 GCA_002840935.1 Bacteroidetes bacterium HGW-Bacteroidetes-21
TTGAACGTAATAAGTTGCATTTGCATTCAAAACTGGGGTTGTATAACTTGCACCTGTAAAGAGCAGTGAACCG
This sequence comes from Bacteroidetes bacterium HGW-Bacteroidetes-21, assembly GCA_002840935.1. GTDB lineage: Bacteria > Bacteroidota > Bacteroidia > Bacteroidales > GWA2-32-17. The sequence goes on from PHDH01000318.1 coordinate 74, forward strand.
CCAGTAGCAGCATCATACCAACCATAAGTGCCACCTGACACAGATGCTGTCAATGTGGCTGTAGTTCCTTGACATATTGTAGTTCCAGATGCTGTGGGCGCAGCTGGTGTTGTTGTAACAGTAACAAGTACTGACGTTCTGGGTCCTGCACAACCAGCAACAGTAGTCTGCACATAATAAGTTGTATTAACATTCAAAGCAGGAGTTGTATAACTAGCACCAGTAAATAGCAAAGTACCTCCTGTAGCTGCATTATACCAATCATAGGTGCCTCCGGGTGCGGTGGCATTAAGAGTCGCCGTGCTTCCTTGGCATACTGTAGTTCCGGATGCCGTTGGAGCAGCGGGAACTGGACTAACTGTAACATTCACAGCAGTTCTTGGGCCAGGGCATCCAGAAGAAACTGATTGTACGTAATAGGTAGTATTTGCAGCTAAAACGGGTGTAGTATAACTAGCTCCCGTATAGAGTAAAGTTCCACCAGAAGCAGCATTATACCATTCATATATACCGCCGGGAGCTGTGGCTGTTAATAAGGCTGAAGTATTGATACATATCGTAGTTCCTAATGCTGTTGGAGCAGCTGGAGTTGGAGTGACAGTCACAGTAACAGCTCTGCGTGGACCGATACACCCTGACACATTAGATTGAACATAATAAGTCGTAGTAGCAGATAAAGCTGGAGTTGTATAACTGGCACCGGTAGAAAGAAGTGTTCCACCTGTAGCTGCATCATACCATTCATAGACTCCCCCTGATACAGAAGCAGTCAGTGTAGCTGTACTATTTTGACATATGGTAGTTCCTGAGGCGGTTGGAGCAGCAGGAGCCGTATTAACGGTAACAACAACGGCTGTTCTTGGACCATTACATCCAGATACAGTTGTTTGGACATAGTATGTGGTAGTTACAAATAATGCGGGCGTTGTATAACTTGCGCCTGTGTATAGTAAGGATCCTCCACTTGCGGCATCATACCATTCATATGTTCCTCCAGGTGCAGTTGCTGTAAGAGTTGCTGTAGTGCCAGTACAAATTCCGGTTCCCAAAGCTGTTGGAGCAACCGGAATAGGGTTCACAACAATAGATGTCATTGATGAAGGCCCATTGCAACCTAAAACTGTTGCAAGAACATAATAATCTCCTGCTTCAGTTGCTGTCGCGCCTGCAATGGTAGGATTCTGTACAGAAGCTGTATAACCATTAGGTCCAGACCATGAATATGATGCACCCGAAATATTACTGGCAGTAAGATTTATTGACTGACCTGCACAAATGGGGCTATTGCTACCAGCTGTTGGCGCTGCAGGCAACGGATTTATTGTAACTGTAGTTGTTCCGGCAGGGCCATCACAACCATCTACAGTAGCAATGACCGAATAAATACCGGCATTGGCAACTCCGACAGTTGCAATTGTTGGATTCTGTGAAGTAGAAGTGTAAGCGGCAGGACCTGACCAAGTATAAGTAGCAGTTGCAATATTACTGGCAGTTAGATTTAAAGCATCTCCGACACACAGAGGGCCATCATTCCCTGCGGTTGGAGCAGCAGGAAGCGGATTGACAGTAACAGTGACTGATGCGGGTCCTCCTGGACAACCATTATCGTTAGCAACAACAGTATAAGTAGTTGTTGAAGATGGTGTAGCAACAGGATTGGCAGAATTTGGATTATCAAGACCCGTGGTTGGAGACCATATATAATTACAGGAAGCAGATCCGCCCGTGGGGCTACCTCCTAAAATAGTACTCTCACCAGCACAGATTGTAATATCAGCTCCTGCATCCAATGTAAAAGCAGTAGGGCGAGCTGCAGGAACAAGAGTTGCATTCAAGTACATCTTTGCTCCGTTTATCCAACCAATAGTGGTTCCCAAATAGTCGTGACCACCAAGATAATATACGTTACCTCCAATAGAGTCGTTTGGCGAAAGGTGTATTGCCGATGAAACAACAGTAGTTGTTGGCAGTGGAGCACTAATAACATAATACATGTCGGGCGAAAAGGAAGATGCCGGACCTGGCCAGAATATTTCAATCGTGCCGGTTTCCTGATTAACAGCACCCTGAAACTGAGCAAATGCCATGTCATGATTTGAATATGTGTTGGTTACAGTAGCATTGTCATATTCGACACCTCTTGTTGAAACAAAGTGTTCACCATTTGGTTGATGGTTCTCATACAGATCTATACCTGCACATTGAGCTAAAAAATTTCCGCCTTCGTTTACAAATTTAATAACGTTATCCACCGGATTAATATCGGGATTTGTTGTAAAAGCCCAATGTGCTTCAGAGCAAAATGTATAGCATTCGGCAAGGCCGGTAAAATTTCCTGCATTCTGAACAAAATAATTAGTAATGCCAGACGGTATAAGGTAATTGTTTATCTGTACAGCCTGAAAACCTCCATTGCTGAATATAGCGAGTTTTGGGCGCTGTTTTAAAGTATATCTTACATCTAGGTTTTCATCATTTGTAAGTTTGTAAACTGTAACCTGATTGAAACCAGCCCCCTGAGCATAGTAATCAGTAATTACTTGTGTGGCTGACTTTCCTGTCGCATAATAGGGCGTGTTAACCCAGGTGCTGTCAATAATAAATGCACTGGCAATGAAATCCATATCTGCAGCTGCTACAAAAGTTGGAAATACCCTAGAAGCATTTGCTGTAAAATCGATACCATCTTTTGCTTTACCAGAACGAATTACCCATTTAACAGGAATATCATTCATTAATAAGCTATGTATCAAACCGTATGCTTTAAGGTTAAAGGGAGCAACCAATGCCTGATAAGTATTATCCATAGGAATAACTAGTGAGTTTCTCGGTATGGCCTCAATATTTGAAGAAGGATTAACAATATCGGGAGTATAGCAAGGATCATCAATAATCGTTCTAATGCCAGCAGGATTGGGAGTTGTCATGTCGGAGATAGTAACACCTTCCATTTCAAATGATATCATTGAAGCATCAACTCCATCTCCCGTATTTGCTGTAAGCGGTATTTCATAAATAAGAAAGAAATAATAATCACCCGGGCCTTCATCCAGAAATTTCGAACCTGTGATTGTAAAAAGCCCATTTGGGCTGCTTACCGAGC
>PHDH01000319.1 GCA_002840935.1 Bacteroidetes bacterium HGW-Bacteroidetes-21
CAATGCCAACCTCGGAAAGGACTTCGGCTACTAGGTTGCCATTAGTGGTATCGTGATATTTAAGCATACTTTTTCATGAAAAATTATCACTCTTCTACGATCTTATTGACCTCCGAAGCATTGTGAAAACGCAGGGAAGGAAATCCCTCTTTTGCCATTTTCAGTACCCATTCACTTTCAGCCAGAAATACGGGATTCTCATCTTTATCATAGGTGATAGCCACCGATTTGCGAAGTATAAAATTATCCAGTTCCTTTTTATTGTCGGAAGTAATCCAGCAAGCTTTGATGTATGGCGTTGCATGAAAACCACACTTAGCACCATATTCATGTTCGAGTCGGAATTTTATAACGTCAAATTGCAATTCGCCAACGGTTCCGATGATCTTTTTATTTCCGGGTTGCTGAACAAACAACTGAGCCACGCCTTCATCGGTCAGTTGTCGCACACCTTTGTCGAGTTGTTTGGTCTTGAAGGGATCCATGTTAACTACTTCACGTAAAATCTCGGGAGAGAAACTGGGTATTCCTTTGAATTGTAAGTTTTCTCCTTCGGTGACCGAATCACCGATTTTGAAATTGCCGCTGTCGTATAGGCCAATGACATCGCCCGGAAAAGCTTCTTCCACAATACTTTTACTGTTGGCCATAAAACTGGCAGGTGACGAAAAACGCATCTTCTTTCCCGAACGGGTATGGAAATAAAACTTATTTCGCTCGAATTTTCCGGAACAAATACGCAGAAAGGCAATTCTGTCGCGATGATTGGGATCGAGATTGGCGTGAATTTTAAAAATAAACCCTGTTAGCTGTTCTTCATCAGGCTGTATCGTACGTTGCAAGGTATCAATAGGACCAGGGCAAGGAGCGATTTCGGTAAAAGTATTCAGGAGTTCCAATACTCCGAAATTATATAATGCACTACCAAAAAACATAGGCGCCAGATACCCTTCACGATAAAGTGACATATTAAAAGATTCAAAATATTCTGACGCCAACTCCAGTTCATCTGCCAACTTATCAATTGCATCTTGTTCAATGTGCTTTTTGAGGAGAGGATCGTGAACATCGTTAACACGCAGAACACTTTCCGACACAGTGGATTTGTCCCCTTCGTACAACTGTATCTCCTTTTTGAAAAGATTATACACTCCCTTGAACTTTTTCCCCATGCCAATAGGCCAAGTATAAGGACAAACGCCAATATTCAGTTCCTTTTCAATTTCATCTATCAGTTCAAACGGGTCTTTACCCTCACGATCCATTTTATTGATAAAAATCATTACAGGGGTATGACGCATACGACAGACTTCCATGAGCTTACGCGTCTGTTCTTCGACACCTTTCACACAGTCAACCACCAGAATAACGCTATCAACAGCACTCAGCGTTCTGTAAGTATCTTCAGCGAAATCCTTGTGACCAGGAGTATCCAGAATATTTACCCTGTAACCATTATGATCAAATGCCATGACGGAAGTTGCAACCGAAATCCCTCTTTGCTTCTCAATCTCCATAAAATCGGAAGTCGTTGTTTTCCTGATTTTATTGTTTTTCACTGCACCGGCTGTATTGATAGCACCACCATAAAGCAAAAGTTTCTCGGTCAAGGTAGTCTTTCCTGCATCAGGGTGACTGATAATGGCAAATATTCGGCGTTTCTTGATTTCTTCCTGTAAATTCATAGTAATCAACTAAGTCTTAGGTTTCCTATCGAAAGGAATGCTCCTTTTTATAAGGCGGCAAAAATACAAATAATTTTTCATCCGCTTAAGTATATTCAGGAAAACTCATGACACTTACAATCAAAAAGCTATATTTATTAATAACGCCTATTACCTTTTTCCTAAGATTTCGAAATTATCATTGTAAATTCATCTTCTTGAAAATTTAATGTAGGGGGATTTATTAAAAAAAGGCAATATCACTAAAGTCAATCATTCATACTCATAACACACTTAACATCCCACTTTCACAAAAAACATTTTGCTTAATATATTATTTTAATCGAATATTTTGCACATTCGATATTTTAGCTTATTTTTGCGGTCGAAATACGTTCCCAAAGAAAGTGTTTAATTATAAAGATGGAGTGAGAGAACGGGCTCGCAGATCTCCTGGCAACCAGTCACCCAGTGTGAAAAAGGTGCCAAAACCCGCCGAAAGGAATAATAATTAAAAGAAAACGACAATGAAAATTGTTTCTGAAATTCTGAAAAGCAAGTCCCCACATCTAAAGGCATTCTTTGTTGCTATGCCTATGTGCATGCGCCAGACCGGAGTCGAAATATAATCCCGACAAGTTAATTTCCAGACCAAAAGTCTGTAACAGATCGGCATTATCCTTTCTCCTCATAAATAATCCTTTGGGTTATTTCGATGAAGAAATGTGTTGACTCCGGAAGTCCGTAAGGCAAAAACCTGTATTCACTTTAAATTTATTTGTCATATGTCAAACTATGAAACTGTAATCAGCAATGAAACGTTGTGCTGCTCAACGAAAAATAAAGTCAGCAAAAAAAGTAGCACAGAAAACGAAACAAAAAAGGAAAGACAAAACCCGCACTTTACTGAAGAGTCAAAAACGCAGGCCAAAAACCTCAAGCATTACGAGGCCCTCTTATTCTACAATCTGCCATGACACACGCCTATCACTTCGACACCCTGCAGATACATGCTGGTCATGAGCCTGACGCACAAACGTTGTCCCGGGCTGTACCTTTGTATCAGACGACTTCCTACGTCTTCAAAAACGCAGAACATGCCGCCAACCTTTTTGCACTGAAGGAATTCGGCAACATTTACACCCGTCTGCAAAACCCAACGACGGATGTCTTCGAACAACGACTGGCGGCGCTGGAAGGTGGAGTGGCAGCATTGGCAACCGCCTCGGGGCATTCGGCACAGTTCATTGCCCTGTTCAACCTACTCGAAAATGGCGACAATCTTGTTTCATCGCCCTACCTTTATGGTGGGACTTTCAATCAGTTTAAAGTCTCATTCAAGCGTCTGGGCATTGAGGCTCGTTTTTCCCAAAATCTCGATCCGGCTGAATTCGAGAAGCTCATCGACGATCGCACCAAAGCCATTTATATTGAGACCATGGG
>PHDH01000023.1 GCA_002840935.1 Bacteroidetes bacterium HGW-Bacteroidetes-21
TAAGCAAATTGCTAAGTTTGCGGGATGATTCGCTGATACGTAAAATGTCTTCGTCGTCCTTAAGTCGAAGTACAAATTCTTTTGCGTCAAGTGTTACGAAAAGGTTTTTGCCCGAATATAAAAATGTAAGCATCCGATAACCGGATGCTCTTATTCTTACAGATATCGTGTTTTTTGAATAGGAATGAGGTATAAACTCATTGGGGACATTCTTATAATAAACGGGTATTGTAACCTCTGTAGTGTACTCTTTATGCAAGGCATTGAAAAGCCAGATGAAAGCAGAAATGAAAAAAAACACTAAAAAAGTGAGCAGTTTGCGCTCAAATTTTACTGCTTTTTTTCGGGTTACAAAGCGAATTTGTTTAAGAAGATCAGACTTCAATCGTTATTTTTTTTCTAAATCAGAAGAATCACGGACAAGCGCAGCTTTATCTACTTTAAGTCTCATTTTGTCTTCTACTTCAAGAATTACAACCTGTTCTCTCACTTCAATAATTTTACCATAAATACCACCAGTAGTAATCACTTTATCTCCGTTACTCAGACTTTCGCGGAACTTGCGAACTTCTTTTTGTTTTTTCATTTGGGGACGTATCATGAAAAAGTAGAAAACGACAAGTATTAAAATTAAAGGTAAAAACGACATTAAAGGATTTTCTCCTTCTTTTGGAGGAGAGAAAAGCAAAACATTCATTAAATTCATCATATGGTTTTTTATTTGGTTTTATTTTGGAACGGCAACATCGGCAACAAATCTTATTTCTGTCCGTGATGGCTGTGTGTTTGAAGATATGGTAACACTTTTACTTTGTAACCCGGATCTGCCTGAGCTGTCAAAAGTGACTTCAATTTCTCCTGATGCTCCAGGAGCTACTGGGTCTTTGCTGTATTTAGGAACAGTACATCCACAGCCAGCATGTACTGATGAAAGGACAAGATTTGATTTGCCAGTATTAGTGAAAATAAAAGTATGACTGACTTTTTCACCTTGAATAACGACGCCAAAATCAAAGAAATCTTCTTTAAGCTCTATGACTGGTAGCATTGTAGTGTCGATTTCTCCATTGGCTGTATTCGGGTTCATTATAACGTCAGTGCTTATCTGATCATTCTTTTGATTATCATCGCAAGAAATAAGCGAGACAATAGCGATTAAAAAGATTAAAGTGATACGCATATTTTTTTTTTCCAAAAGTAAGTAAATCCCTATTTTTTTTTGAAAGTCCTGTGTTAAATAATTTTAAGGACTTAGTTATTTTCTTGTTCCGGGGTCTCTCCCAACATGCCTTTACCTTTTTTATTAATTCTACCTTCTTTACGTAAATGGGGAATGAGATTATCCAGAATGCCATTAATAAATGCCCAGCTTTTTTCGGTGCTGTAATATCGGGCCAGTTCAATGTATTCGTTTAATGTGACTTTTACAGGAACCTCTTCCATTTCTGTGAGTTCTACAAGAGCCATTTCCATAAGGAGAACATCTAATTGCGCAATTCTTTCTACATCCCAATTCTTGGTAAAATTACTAATGAGTTTTTCATTGTCTTCGTGTTGCGCTATAGTTTTATGTAGGAGATCTTTGGTGAAAAATTCATCTTCTTTATTCGCAAACATAGGTGGAATTTTAAGATGACTCGCTTCTTCGTCGCGGATAGTAGAAATAAGTTTAACTATCATACTGATGATGAATTCCAAATCGTCGTTCCAATAGATGCTTTGTTCTTCTAAAAACTGCGAAAGTTCTTCGTTTTCGGCAATTATGTCGGTGTAAAGTTTTTGGATTATTTTTTTGTCGTCTCCTAGCCCGGCCGAATCCGCATTCATATACTCGTTGTAAAAAGGATTGTCAATCAGTTGATTGTACATTTTCTTAATGAGTTCTTGATTGATATCCCAATCGAAAGGATAATTATTTAAAAAGGTCTTTATTGTTGAGTTGTTTCGTAAAACAATTACAATTTTGTTTTCAATGAAACGTGTATTCGGGTTCAGGTCTAGGTGTGTTGGCAGCATTTTACTCTTTGCTGTTTCTATTTTTTGTTCAGCATAATCGACTATGTCAATTGACATTTTTAGAAGGTAAAAAAACAACTGATATGATTTTTGTACGCTGAAAATCAGATCTTTTTCTGCTTTGAAAGGATTTTCGTTGCTGCCTCCGAAATATCCATAAAGAACCTGCATTGTTTTTATTCTAAGAACCCTCCTGCTGAACATACTTTAAAATTTAGTTGGCAAATGTAGCTGTAATTTTCAACTTCACCAATCCGTTGTTGTTATTAATATTGTAAATATCAAAATGTCAAATAAATAGGTGAAAATTTTAAGTGTAATTGTTTTATTATCTAACTATTTTTATCAATTAATAGGGGGAAAATATTAAAGCAATTGATTTTTTGTTTATTTTTGCTATGTGTTGATGAATTTTAAAAATCTTTCAAGATGGATGATTATAATAAAATTGATGATTTTGAGAACAGCGACAGAAAACGGGAAGAGATATTCTCAAAGGCTGTAAAAGCTGGTAAAAGAACTTATTTTTTTGACGTGAAAGCCACCCGAAAGGATGACTATTACATTACCATCACCGAAAGTAAAAAGAAAACATCGCCTGATGGCTCTTTTTTTTACGAAAAACATAAGATCTTTTTGTATAAAGAAGATTTTGAGAAGTTTATCGATGGGTTGAATGAAGTGGTAGACTATGTTAGAATAAACAAAGCCGATAGTTTTGAACCGGATAAGACCGAAGAAAATCTTACCAATCCGGATATTGATTAATATATGAAAGCTGCTTAATTGCAGCTTTTTTTTAAAGTGACATTTTAATATTCTCCTTAGTTTGCGGGTTAAAGAATATCCCGAAGGACTAATTTAAAAAATAAAAAAGCCTGCATATTTTACAGGCTTTTATTATTATTTGCTTAGGTTATTTATTCCCTGACAATTTTTTTAATGAAGCTCATGTTATTTACTCTGCAGTTCAGATAATAAATGCCTGTTTCGGCAATGTCGATTGCATAAGTCTGGCGTCCTTCCGAATATTTGAGGGTTTCGCTAAATGAAACAAGACGGCCAGTAGCATCAAAGAGTTCCCAGTTGAAAGTGCCGTTACCCTTAGCGTTAAATTTAATATTTACATGATCTTTAACCGGGTTAGGATACAATTGAAAGGAGAATCCGTATAGGTCAGACTGATTAACCGTGAGTATGGTATCGATAAAAATTCCGCCAATTACATTTGTTGTATCAACAAAATAGTTCATGTTTTCGTAGTCACTCATGCCGGGGGAAACTGGTATGCCGCTGTAGGTTGAAAGTAAGGGTAGTCCGGGAATTTCTACATAAACATTGTATACTTCATTTTCTTGTAAATTATCAATTTCGTAGTATCCGTTATTGTCGGTTCCGCCATTAGCAACAGGCTGGTCGTTAGGTTCTTGCTCGACAAAAACTTCGGCTCCGATAACCGGTTCTCCCAGTTCTTTATCTCCTTTGGCTGCATCCCAGTAATATATATATCCGCTAAAGGAGCCTTGTCCTGTTTGAGCAGGTAGCTCAAGTACATCTAACTGTATGCCGGTTACAACATCTTCACAGGCAATGTTTAGCATGGTAGCGTTTTCCCAACCAACAACAGATTCGTACCAAGTTTTAAGAAAAAGAGGATAGATCGTAGTATTGGGTATTAATCTTATTGCATATTCGCCAGAACTTAACCCGCTAAAGTTAAAAACACCACCTGATGAAATAATAGAAGTTCCTACAGGAATTAGTTGTGTAACTTCGGGTACTTGTTTAAATAACTTAACCGTTCCAGAAGCATCAGCCAATGGTCCCAAGGTGCTATTAGCAAAGCCGGATATGCTGGCTGTAGTTAATTGACCTATAACTGTATTGCCTGTAATAGTACAATGGTTTGCATCTGTAATTGTTACGGAATAAGTGTCGGCAATCAAGGTGTCGGCATTTTCTGTTGTAACGCCATTAGACCACAAGTAAGTAGCTGGTTGTGGTGCATTCGTGACAATGGATGCAGTTCCAGAAGCAGGTTCGCCGCAATCCGCTGGTGTGGGTGTAATCGTAAGCGTTAATTCGGGGTATTCTTCCACAATTATATCTCCTGATGTTAATATACAATCATGTGTATCCTTAATATAGATGTCATATGTGTCGGGAGATAGATTATCTAAATCAGTGCCTGAATTCCAAATGGTGCCGTCAAGACTGTGAAAATAGGGAGGAACTCCTCCACTTGCATTAATTGTAAGAGACGCTGTATCCAGACCAAAGCAACTTTGGTTAAGGGAAAAATTATCAATGGTAAATTCAGGTTCTTCTACGATTTCTATCCAGGCATAACTCTCACCACAGCAAGAAGAACATGGGTTGCTATCAGAAATTGTGACACTATAAATGCCTGGGGCAAGTCCGGTTATTTCAGTCGTATTGCTAGTGACACCCCAAAACTGTTGTCCGTTACTCCAGTTGTAGTAAAAAGGAGGGTAGGGTGAATTCGTAGTAACACTGGCAGCAGCTACGTTAGTTTGTCCGAAGCAACTGTATGCAGTTGTTTCTATAGATGTCGAAGGGCTTCCGTCGGGAAGTAATGTGTAATTGCCCGTTATAGAACAACCGTTGGCATCAGTTACTGTTAGAAAATATACTCCATAAGAGACATAATCCATATAATCTGAAGTAGATACTTCGTTCAATTGGTCATCGTTCCATGTATATGCATATGGCATTTCCCCGCCTTGAACATTTGTGTATATGCTTCCATTGCCGCCAGAAGGGCAACTAGGATTATATCCATTTAAATTTATAGTAAGGTCGAAGGGTAAAACTTCATATCCAATGACATTGGCGCAACTTGATGAGCCTCCTTCTGAGTCTGTCACTGTTACAGTGTAGAAGCCGGGAGTCAGGTTGTCAATATAGCTTGTTGTAGCACCGTTACTCCAAATATAAAAGTATTGAGGAGTGCCTTCAGCAATCACTTCAATGTAACCGTTGTCGTTATTTGTTGCAAAGCAAGTTACATTATGTGTTTCGCCCAAAGAGAGCTGAGGTGAATTGTAGTAACTTAATGAGACATATTCTGTTTGTATATAGGTACAAGAGCCTTCTGTAATTGTAACTGTGTAGTAGCCGGGAATGAGATTGTAGATGTCTTCGGTGGTTGCGCCATTAGACCATAAAAAGGTAAAGGCCTTTGCCATACCGCCTTGTCCAACTTCTAAATTAATAGATCCGCCACTAGAACATTCCGCTTCAGTAACTAACATATCTATCATTACGGGCATGGGACTGTCAATATATTCATTGAAAACTGTTTCGCATCCCGAGCCATCTGTTACAACTCCATAATAAGATGAAGAGCAAAGGTTGGTAAGGGAAGTGCCTTCGTATGTGTCTGTATAATTGCTCCAGACAGATTGGTAGGGGCCATTGCTTCCAATAATATCTACAGTTATACTTCCATCACATGCTTCAAAGCATTGTTCATTTTCTATGGTAACATTTATAGTAGATTGTGGTGCAAAATCTATATAGAAAGTTTCAGATGCTTCGCAACTGTTGTCGTCAATAATATCAACGGTGTAATAGCTGTCACCACAGAGGCCATATACATCAGTTCCATTTCCTAGTCCATCCGACCAACTGATATTTATATTTCCAGTTCCCTCTACTTGTATTGAAACGGATCCTGTGCAATTTGATATCCCACAAGCAGGTGTTGATTGAATGAGTGAAATGGAGCAAGGTTGTGCAAAACCACTAAGTGTTGCTAGTATTAATGACAAAGAGAAGAATAGGTTTTTCATAATGAAAACATTTTTATTGCTTTCAAAGATATATAAAAAAAATTATATATCTATAGAATGTTAACAAAAAAAGGCTGTCCTTTCGGATAGCCTTTTAAATACTTGAAATTTAAATTATTCTTTAATGAGTTTCTTAACAAATTTATTATTGTTAAAAGTATTTATCAGATAATAAACACCCTCTTCTTGGATAGGAATTGTAATGGTATGTTTCCCTTCGTTAAGTAGAATAATATCTGATTTATTTATAAGTCTGCCGGATTCATCATAGAGAGCCCATGAATAGTTTGAAGTTTTATCTATTTTAAATTCTATATGGGCTTGTGTTATAACTGGATTGGGATAGACGAGGAGGAAGGAAGTCTTTGCTTCATTAAAGTTCACAGATAAAGCGGTATCTATAAAAACGCCTCCGTAGGTTTCGGTAGTATCGATAAAATAATTCATATTGACATACTCATTAATCACTGCTGTTACAGGGAGGTTTTCGTATGATGAGAGGGTTGGCAATCCTGGAATGTCGACGTGAATACTGTATGCTTCTCCTTCGGCTAAATTGCCAAAATAATAGGAGCCAGTGCTGGTGGTTGATCCCTGAGCAATAGGTTCGTCGTTAGGCTCTTGTTCGATAAAAACTTCGGCGCCAATAACGGGTTCTCCAACTTCCATGAATCCTTTGGCAGGGTTCCAGAAATAGATAAACCCACTGATAGAACCTTGTCCGGTTGTGTTAGGAATTTCTTTCAACTCGAATTGAAGTCCGGTAATGGTGTCTTCGCAACCAAAGGCAATCATTTGGGCACCTTCCCAGTTGATGGTGTCTATGTACCAGGTGTTGAATGCATTTAATGTTCCGCTAGGTGTTGCTTTTAAAGTAAAATTTCCTGAAGGAATATTAGCAAAGGTAAATATGCCACCAGCTGCATTTGGACTAGTGTTTATTTGTGCAAGCCCATAAACTCCTGTTGTTTCCTCGAATAATTCAATTTGAGCATCACCTGCATTTAATGGAACGGAATTCAGAAGTACTGTTCCTGAAAGTGTTGAAAGTCCAAGCTGAGTAACGGTGACAGAGTCTTGAATGGTGCAATTGTTGGCATCTACTACATCCAGATAATAAATACCTGCTGTTAGGTTGGTAATGTCTTCGGTTGTTCCGGTGTTCGACCAGTTGAAAATGTAGGGCGGGGTTCCGCCTGTTATTGTGGCGTCTGCGGTTCCGGTGGCAGGCGTTGAGCATTCTTCGGGCGTTGAGGTGACAGTTGAAACGAGTACAGGTGGTTCTGTTATATTAATGGTAATATGAGGGGTAAAACAATAATTGTTGTCTTTAATATAATAAGTATAACTGCCTTCGGCTAAATCAAAGAAAGTATTGTTTTCTTCCCAGCTCATAGAGTCTGTAGAAAAATAGTAAGGTTCGGTACCTCCTATATAATTCAGTACGATGGTGCCGTTATTCATTCCAAAACAACCGTTATTTACATAGGCCGAGTCGAGCATCAGGCTGTCGGGCTGCATAAGGTCAATGGTTTGTGTCGCAGAACAACCGTTTTCGTCAGAAACGGTTACAGTATAGCTCCCTGCAGGCAGGCCTGAAACACTCCCCCAAATTTCGCTTATGTTATGAGACCATGCATAAGTATAGCTTCCCAGATTAATCGTTCCTCCTATAGGCGAAGTATTGATAGATCCGCTGGGTTGTCCATAGCAATATGGTTCATACATTTCGTAGTTTACAACAATGGGGTCAGGTTCAGTTACTTCGAGCCAAACCAGTGTAGCGCAGCTTCCTTGTCCGCTATTGCCGTCGGTTATAGTTACCATGTATATTCCCGGGCTTAAAAATGATCTAATAGAGTTATAGTTGGCAATTCCAAGTTCTTCGTAACCATCACTCCAGTAAAAGTTAAAAGGAGGCATTCCCATGGCCGATGCATTCAGAGTAGCATTATTGTCGCCGTTGCAATGTATAATGGAATCTTGATATAAGGATCCGTAAAGACTTCCATTTGACGAAACCATCGCAAAATCTTCTTTTGTACAACTGTGGCTGTCGGTAATGGTAACATCATATCGGCCCAAATCGAGACCTGAATTAAGTATACTGTTTGCCCCATTGCTCCAGTTGTAAATAAAAGGTCCATCGCCCATATCCCACATAACTTCAATCGATCCGTTGTTTCCAGAACAATCTTTATTGTTAACATTTAAGTTAAATACCATGGATGTGGGTGAATTGATATTAAAATCAACGTAAATAGAACAGTCCAATGAATCGTATACATATCCGTAATAATTGCTGGCACATATATCAGTAAAAAGAAGATTGCCCTGATCAATGCCGGGTCCATTACCAAACCAACTTGTTGTGTATGGAGGCGTTGCGCCTGTTACTGTTAATTGTGCTGTGCCATCACAGGCTTGAGGACATGATTCGTCAGTAAGAGTATAGTCGACTGTGGCCATAGCAGGTTCTCCTACAACATAGGTCTCTGTTACCGAACAGCCAGATTGGTCGAATGCAGTAACCGTATAGGAACCTTCGCAAAGATAATCAACTACATTAGAGTTGAAACTACCATGACTCCAACTGTAATTATACATGCCGTCCCCTCCTGTTACTGTAATGCTGATCGATCCGTTGCACATACCATAGCAAGTGGCATTTGTTATTACAGTGTCAGAGATAATACATTGGCTGTATGCCGTCCAAGACATTAGCAGTGTGAATGATATGAGTAAGAGTTTTTTCATATGTTTTTTTATTTAGTGCAAATATAGAACTTTTCCTTGTTTAAGACAGAGGAAAACTTAAAAAAGTTGCATTAAAAACTTATTAACAGTATTGATTCATTGAATTTTAACAATTCCTTAATTTGGGCTATTCGCTGTTTGGCTAGCTGCTAATGGCTAATGGCTAATAGCTAATGGCCAATAGCCAATAAAAATGACTATCATACTATTAGAACAAATCTTTTTTTTGTTTTATTCTTGTTAATAATTAATTTCGCCTTATCATTATAAGTCTTTTGCATGAAGAATTTTTCTTTTTTCTTTTTTCTTCTCTTGTTATTGTCAGTATGTCAGGCTTTTGCTGGAAATAATCCTGAAGGGGAGGGTATTTCTGACAAACGGTTTTTTAAACAGACACTTAAGCTTATTGATAAAGGGCATTTTCGTCATGCCGAAGCTAATTTTTTGGACTTGTTAAAAAGAGATCCTCGTAATATTGAATACAATTACGAACTGGCGATGCTTTATTTTTACGATTTGAAACGTTCCGATCTGGCTTTGCCATATTTTGAGAAAGTGAAAGACCTGATTACGCACCCTGAGGATTTTCCTGAATTGCATTATTATCTGGCGCAGGTATTACATTTTACAGGGGCATACGATAGTGCTATCACCGAATATCTTATGTGCGACGAAATGGAATTGTCGAAAAAAGATGAGTTGACAGGGAAAATTGAAAGAGATATTGCTGCCTGTAGATATGCCAGGGAACAGAATGTTAGGACGGATGTTAGGGTGAGAAATGTAGGCAATCGTATTAATTCTGGCTTTCCTGAATATGTCCCCGTTTCGCTAAAAAACGATTCATTATTGCTCTTTACGGCTAAACGACCACCTGTAATGTCCACTAATTGGGGTTTCGAAGGTTCAGAATATTTCGAGAAGATATATTTTTCAAAAAAACAGGGAAAAAACTTCAGTTTTGCCGAAGCTTCGGAAATCTTTCCTGCTTTTAAATTACTTCAAAGTACAACAAAAAAACATAATGCGGTTATTGGAATTAGTCAGGACGAACGTCAGTTGCTGATATACCGTAAGAATAAAATATGGACATCAGATTTAGTCGGTGGTGTTTGGCAAAAGCCTGTAAAAATTCAAAAATCGGTAAATTTTAGTTTCTATCAGCCGCATGTAAGCATGACTCAAGATGGAAATATGCTGTATTTTTCGAGTATCAGTAAAAAAGGCTTTGGTGATCTTGATATTTATTGTTCTGTGAAAGATGCCGATGGTAAGTGGGGCAAGGCTGTGAATCTGGGCGAAACTATCAATACCAAATACGGGGAAGATAGTCCCGAGATTTCGCCCGATGGTAAAAAATTATATTTTTCCTCGCAGGGACATCCGGGTATGGGTGGTTACGATATTTTTCGTTCCGATTATGTTAATGGACAATGGACGCGCCCCACAAACTTGGGTAGTCCCATTAATTCGCCCGGTGATGATATATTTTTTCGCTTTTCAAGAAACAGAAATCTGGCTTATTTTAGTTCCTACCGCAAAGACGGTATAGGTAATTTGGATATATATGAAGCAGAGTTCTTTCCTGCTTTCGAGCGTTGTAATAAAACCGATTCAACGCGTATTTTGGCAAATAAATATATGGGCATTCAATGTGTCGATTCGGTTTTTGCCGGAAAACCAGTCACTTTTTATTCAGTGAGTAAGCAGCGGGGTTTCGGGTTGTACGATATTATGTGGAAAATTGATACTATCATTCCATGGGATAGCGATTCTTTGAATTATACCTTTGAAAAGGTGGGTAGTTATGAAATTATGGCCGAAGCCAATGTGATGAACCACGAAACCAATTATACCGAAACTTATTGTGTGTCGAAAAAGGTGAATGTACTCGATGGACAAGTTCTTATTGTAGCTATTCCAACAGACAGTCTGCCCACTGCCCTGAACACCGACACATTGCTGACAGTTCAAACAGTAACTGATACTGTAAAAACAACCACCCTTCCATCAGAGGTAAAATCGCTTGAATCGGTGTACTTTGATTTCGATAGTTTTGCCATTCGTGCAGATGCCCGTATTACCCTCGACAATAATATCCAGACGCTGATGATGGATAAAAGCCTGAAGATTTCCATTACAGCTCACACCGACAGTCGTGGTTCTTCGCAGTACAATAAATTGTTATCACAACGCAGGGCCGAGTCGGTATACCGCTATCTTATTTCAGCGAGAATTGATAAAAGCAGAATTGTTGATTATGTAGGAAAAGGCGAGGACGAACCTCTGGGGCAGAGCGGTGTTAGTCAGGAAAAGCTATATCAGCTTAACCGTAGGTGCGATATAAGGGTGGTAAAATAATGTTCCACTTGATTTTAAAAAAGATGAGATCAGGTTCTGGTTTTCTGTCTTTATACTATCTATTGAGGAAAGTGTAGAAATGAGAGTAGAAAGGTGTCTTGACAATTCATAGTTCACCTTCTCATAATCCTTTCTTGCAATATATTTGTATACAGCGATTTGGGATTTTAATTTTTTTTTAGTATCTTTGAAAAGTCACAGATTTTTGCATGTAGATAAATTGCAAAAATTTACGCCCGTTTAGGCGGCTCGTTTACTAATATTTTAAATACGACATAGACAAGCGACACGTCGTATTTAATGTGAATTACAAATTAAAAATATTACACATGATTCAAACTAAATTGTTTAATGAAAATTTTAAGCCAAATGATGCCGAAAAGAAAGAAATGGTTGAATTTCTCTACGAGCATTTAGAAAACTTTGGCGATTTAAAAGAAGATATTGAAAAAGCGGTGAACTACGCTTTAATGGAAACAATCTCATTTGGAGGCTTTGTTTTGCAATCATTCGAGGGCGACAGAACATCCTGTGTCGTTGTTGTTAATCAAACTGGTATGAAAGGTTATATTCCTGAAAATATTCTTGTTTATATTGCTACCCATAAGGAGTACAGGGGCAAGGGAATAGGGAAAAGCATGATGCTTAAGGCAATTGAAGTTGCCGAGGGAAATATTGCCCTGCATGTAGAACCTGATAATCCTGCAAGGTTTCTGTACGAAAAAATCGGATTTAAAAGTAAATATCTCGAAATGCGCTACCTGAAGCCGACAAAATAGAACTAGTTTTTTTGCAGTTTGAATGGGTGTTCAATACCTCAATATTGTTTCTGTGTATAAAAAATGCCTATTAGAATTGTCTTTACTGCATTTGTAAATTTTCTCTTTAAAAAGCAAAATGATAAATAAAGAAATTATAAACCTAAGACACCATCTTCACCAATATCCTGAAGTCTCAAATCAGGAGTATAAAACATCGGAGTATATTTCTGATTTTATGAATGGTTTTTCGCCCTCCGAAGTGATTTCAATAAGTAAAACCGGAAAAGCCTTTGTTTTTGATGGAAAGAAACCAGGAAAAACAATCATCTTTAGAGCCGAATTGGATGCCTTGCCCATTGTCGAAAAATCGTTGATAGATTATACCTCCCTTAATAAAAATGTTGCCCACATGTGTGGGCATGATGGTCACATGGCCATCCTTGCCGGATTGGCTCAAAGAATCGCTCAAAGCCCGCCTGAATTTGGGAAGGTAGTCCTGCTTTTTCAACCTGCTGAAGAAGTCGAACAAGGAGCAAAAGATGTGGTTGAAGCTCCCGAATTCAGATCGATTAAAGCCGACTGTATTTTTGCGCTTCATAATATTCCAGGCGTTGAGAAACATACCATTGTGCTGAAAAATGGAAGTTTTGCGGCTGCATCCAAAGGAATGACAATTAAGCTTTTTGGAAAAACATCTCATGCTGCCGAACCTGAAAATGGAATAAGCCCGGCAAACGCTATTTCGTTAATCATTAGGCAACTAAATGAGTTGATGCAGAATAAAAACCTATTTAATGACGTAGCTTTGCTTACCTTTATTCATCTCAAAATGGGTGAAATTTCATTTGGCACTTCACCGGGATATGCCGAAATTCGAATTACCCTGCGTGCGTTTCAAAATGAGGACATGGAATTATTAACGCATCGTACCGAGAAAATTATTACAGAAATCGCCAATGCCGAAAAATTAACACAGGAGATTTCCTATAGTGAAGAATTTCCGGCATGTGATAATGACGCAGAATGCGTGAGTATGGTTGAGCGTTCGGCACGTGAAAATAATTTTCAAATCGAATACATTAAGACGCCTTTTAAATGGTCGGAAGATTTTGGATATTATTCCCAAAAATACAAGACCTGTTTGTTTGGCTTGGGGGCTGGGATACAGCAGCCACAATTGCATAATCCCGATTACGATTTTCCAGATGAAATAATAGAAACAGGAGTAAATATATTTTACTCGATCTACAAAAATATAACAAATAAAAATGACGAATAAGCTTATGACAAATAGCTCCATTATTACCCTTGATGAAAAATCCTTGCAGAATAATGTGGCTTTTTTAAAGAAAAAAATGGGCTCTAAAGTTCAAATATCTGCTGTGGTTAAAGCCAATGCGTATGGCCATGGTATTGAACAAATTGTTCCTCTTTTTGAAAAACATGGAATAACTCACTACTCGGTATTTAGCTATAGTGAGGCTATCAGGGTTTATAATGTGCTCTCAGAACGTCACCCAATTATGATTATGGGATGGATTTCGGATAAAGATATGGCTGATGTCATTAAAAAAGGAATCGGTTTTTTTGTTTTTAATAACGAAAGGTTAGAAGTTGCCATATCCAATGCCAAAAAACTCAAATTAAAAGCAAATATTCATCTCGAGGCAGAAACCGGAATGAATCGTTCAGGATTAAATACCGAGGAGTTAAATACTGCCATTTCCATAATAAAATTGAATGCAGAATTCATACATGTAGAGGGATTTTGTACACATCTTGCTGGAGCTGAAAGCATTTCAAATCATCCTAGAATTGTGAGACAATTAAAGAAATATCAAAAAATGTTTAGTATTCTTAAGGCAAACGATATTACTCCTACATACCGGCATGTTGCTAATTCCGCAGCATCATTCGTTTATCCAAAAGCTAGAATGGATTTAGTGCGTATAGGGATTATGCTGTATGGGTTTTGGTCGAGTATAGAGGTTTTTATTCAATATTTCAACAACAAACAAGATAGAATGGACCCTTTAAGAAGGATACTTAGCTGGAATAGTCAGATAATGTCGATTCAAGAGATTAAGATGGGTGAATTTGTAAGCTATGGGATTTCTTATCTGGCACAAACCGATATAAAAACAGCTATCATACCCATTGGCTATTCTCAGGGGTATAGCCGTTCGTTAAGCAACAGAGGATTAGTGCTTATTCACGGTCAATTGTGTAATGTGATAGGTGTTGTGAATATGAACATGGTCATCGCAGATATTACGAATTTGCCTGATGCTGAAGTGGGTGATGAAGTCGTTATTATTGGAAAACAAGACAGTCTGGAAATAAAGGTAAGTGCTTTCAGTGATATAAGTAATCAGCTTAATTATGAAGTATTGGCACATTTATCTGAAAAAATAAAACGAGTCGTAAAAAATTAAATATCATTGTATTGTAATTGCTTTCAATGGGATAAAAAAAATAGAACGTATCAGGAAGTTACAGTAGAATAAATATATGCACACACCTCTGGCAGAAGAAATCAGGGATTTATGCTTGTTTAATTAGCCGTTTGCATTTTTCTCGATTTCTAGTATGTTGTCTAACAAATATTTCACATCCTTTTTTAATTCGTCAAAACGATGCTCTTTTTTATAAAAATTTTCACCTTCCTGTGTAGCTATCAATCTTACTGAATCTACTGTGTTGTCTTTATTAGAGGTATGAAAAAAAAATAGGGAAAAGGAAAAAGGAATAATATTAAAATTTGATTCGATAAATGTCCCCTGGTATTTATCGTGAGGCTGATTAAAATCTTTAAGTTTAATGTCAATGGTGTGGGCTTCATTTTCGAAGCGAATATGGGAACTTTCTACAAAACTCTTTTTTTTGTATTGTGAAATGGGATAATATGATAAAAAAGAAATACGCTTCAACACGTCGGTAAGATTTTCTTGAAAATATTGGAATATCTTATTTGCCTTAACTTCCTTTATGCTATAAACTTCGGAAAAAGAAGTTTGGTATTGATTCACCCAAAAATGTATTAAGTTATTTTCTTTTTGTCTGTCGAAATGTAGTTTTACCTCATGGAGAACCGATTTTGTATTTGCCTCAATTTCATTTGTGCTTTCAATGATTAATCTATAACAATCATTATTGTCCCAAAGCAAATATTTGCATACTCCTAGAGTGGCTTTATACTGTAAATAGGATGAAGAACCGGCACTTCCACGTTCTACATAAGTAAGTTCTTCTTCGATTGTCAAGGGTTCGCCATTTATTGTCGTTTCGTGTTTAATATAATATTCGTAAGCATTTTCGGGGGGATTTTTAGAATTCAAGAAGGAGGCTTTGGGTTGTAAATCCACTTTTTTAAACATGGCACTGGCGAGAATCGTTATAAAAAGATCCTGCTGAGATATGCTGAGAAAGTATTTTTCAAATTCAATTTCCATAGTCTGGTGTTTGCTATAAAATCCGAGAATCGTCTTCCTTTTACATTAATAGAAACAAAAAATCACTTTCAATTAATTTACAATAATATAAAATCAAAATGAATTTATATTATCAAAAAAACGAAAGTGATCTTTCTAAAGTAAGTTGGCCGTTACAAAAAAGAAGGCCTATGCCATTAGTTGAGTGTTGAAATGACGGAAATTTTTGTATTTAACAATTTTGAAATAGGGCAGTTTTTTTCTGCGTCTTCTACCAGTTCGTTGAATTTTTCGATGGAAATTCCTTTAATGGCAGCTTTTAGCGTGAGATCAGAGTTAGCTACAACGCCTTCAACAAAATTGATATCACAGTTTGTTTCAAGTAAATCAGCCTCAAATCCTGCCGCTTGTAAATTAAAAGCAAGTTTCATAGTAAAGCAACCTGCGTGGGCAGCAGCTATCAATTCTTCGGGGTTTGTTCCAATTCCTTCTTCGAAACGTGATACATATGAATACTGAGTCTTTTGTAAAACATTACTTTGAGTCGATAGGTGACCTTTGCCGTCTTTACCTGTACCTTGCCATACGGCGATTGCATTTCTTTTCATATAGAATTTAAATTTTAATTTAGTACAAAATTACCTGATTTGATAAAACAAGCAACAGAAATGTCGTTAAAAATTGTGAATCACTTAGATAATTTCATGTTAATAAAAATCGGGTTAATTTATCGAAATAATTGCCATAAAAAGCGGTCTTATGCATAACTTTAGAATTCTTCGAATAAAAAGTTAAATAATTATATATGAGCGGATTTGTCCATTTACATGTTCATACTCAGTACTCGATTCTGGATGGGGCATCAAATGTTAAAAAATTGATCAATAGGGCAAAGGAATTAGAGATGCCTGCCATTGCTATTACCGATCATGGGAATCTTTTTGGTGTTAAGGAATTTCATAAAACAGCCAAAGCTGCCGGAATAAAACCTATACTGGGATGTGAAGCATATGTGGCAAGGCGTACCCGTTTTGATAAGGACAAAGATGTGAAGGAGGATAAAAGCGGGAATCATATGGTGATTTTGGCTAAAAACCATATAGGGTATAAGAATTTGGTGAAGCTCATTTCCTATTCATGGATAGATGGTTTTTACAGTAAGCCGAGGATAGATAAGGAAATATTATACAAATACAAAGAGGGACTCATTATTTCGTCGGCTTGTATTGCTGGGGAAATCCCGCGATATGTGCGTTCGGGAGAGATGGATAAGGCAGAAGCTGTGATACTTGAGCTAAAAGCCGAATTTGGCGAAGACTTTTATCTGGAAGTCATGCGCCATCCTACCAATGATCCCATGGCAGATCAGACGGTTTATCCCCAGCAAGTAATTGCCAACAACGGAATTTTCGAACTGGCTGAAAAAACAGGGGTAAAAGTGATTGCCACCAACGATGTCCATTTTATTCGGGCTGAAGAAGCCGAAGCTCACGATAGGTTGATTTGTATTAATACCAACTCATTGGTAACGGATACTAAGCGAATGAGATATACCAAGCAGGAGTATTTGAAGTCATTTGAGGAAATGCAAAAGCTCTTTTCAGATCATCCCGAAGTCCTTGAAAATACGCTCGAAATTGAAGCGAAAGTGGAGGAGTATTCGATAGATCATGAGGCTGTTACTCCCCAGTTTACAATCCCCGAAGGCTTTCAGGATGATGACGATTACCTTAAGCACTTATCTTTCGAAGGAGCTAAACTAAGATATGGGGAAATTACGGATGAAGTTAAAGATCGTCTTGATTTTGAATTGAATACTGTGAAAAAGATGGGCTATCCCGGGTATTTTCTCATTGTATGGGATTTTATTCGTGCAGCTCGCGAAATGGGCATCTGGGTTGGCCCTGGTAGAGGGTCGGCTGCAGGGTCGGTTATATCATATTGTTTGAGGATTACCGACCTCGATCCATTAAAGTATGGTTTGCTGTTTGAACGTTTTTTGAATCCCGATCGTATTTCTATGCCTGATATCGACATCGATTTTGATGAAGACGGGCGTGAGAAAATTCTGGAATGGGTAGTCGAAAAATACGGTTACGACCGTGTGGCAAACGTTGTGACCTTTGGTACCATGGCGGCAAAATCTGCAATTAAAGACGTTGCCCGCGTTGAAAATATGTCCATTGGCGATGCCACCCGAATGACAAAAATGATTCCGGATGGAGTCACTGAGCTTGGAAAAGCTTATAATGCATCACCCGAGCTAAAAGCATTGAGGGATACCGGCGATGATGCTTCGAAAAAAATTCTCACTTATGCCGAAATGCTCGAGGGTTCTGTAAGGCAGACGGGGATTCATGCTTGCGGAGTGATTATTGGAAGAGATGCCCTGATTAATTATATCCCAATCTGTATTTCTAAAGAATCAAAGCTGCTGGTATCTCAGTTCGAAGGTCAGTATCTGGAAGAAGTCGGGATGCTGAAAATGGACTTTCTGGGACTCAGAACCTTGTCCATCAACAAGGATACGGTGGCGATGATCGAAAAATTGCACAAAAAGAAAATTGTGTTGGAAGAGCTTCCTTTGGACGATAGTTTGACTTACGATTTATATGCCAAAGGGTTGACCTCAGCTGTTTTTCAGTTTGAGTCGCCCGGCATGAAGAAGTATTTGAAGGAACTGCAACCGAATCGTTTCGAAGATCTCATCGCTATGAATGCCTTGTATAGGCCGGGGCCTATTAAATATATCCCCAGCTTCATCAACCGTAAAAACGGAAAAGAAGAGATAAAGTATAATTTGCCTGCCATGCAGGAGATACTCGAAGAGACTTATGGTGTGACGGTGTATCAGGAGCAGGTCATGTTGTTGTCCCAAAAACTCGCTAATTTTTCCAAAGGTGATGCCGATAAGCTAAGAAAAGCCATGGGGAAAAAGCAGCGTTCGGTACTTGATAAAATGAAACCGGCTTTTCTCGAAGGGAGCAAAGCCAATGGTTATGATGCGAAAATTTGCGAAGAAATATGGAACGACTGGGAAGCATTTGCAGAGTATGCGTTCAATAAGTCCCATTCTACTTGTTATGCTTACTTGTCTTATCATACGGCATATCTAAAAGCGCATTATCCAGCCGAGTTTATGGCGGCTAACCTTAGTCGCAACCTGAGTGATATTAAAGAAATTACCAAACTCATGGAGACTTGCCGCCGGATGAAAATTTCCGTCTTAGGCCCCAGCGTAAACGAGAGTGAACTGAAGTTCAGTGTAGTCAAAGATCAGACCATACGTTTTGGATTATCCGCCATAAAAAATGTGGGCGAAATGGCTGCCAGGTCTATCATTGAGGAACGTGAAAAAAATGGAAAATATACCGATATTTTTAATTTCTTCGAACGAGTAAATTATACGATAGTCAATAAGCGGACTTTTGAAGCGTTGGCATTATCGGGTGGTTTTGATGAGTTTAAGGAACTTAAGAGGTATCAGTTTTTTTCAGAAAGAGGAAATGAACCCGTTTTTATTGATACGCTCATGAAATTTGGCGGCAGGGTTCAGGGTGATAAGGAAAAAAATCAATTGTCTCTTTTTGGTGAAGCCATTTCCACAGAAATTATCAAACCTCAGATTCCTGAAAGAGAGCCATGGTCGCAGATTTTTGAGTTGAACAAGGAAAGGGATCTCATTGGATTATATGTTTCTTCTCATCCGTTGGATCCCTATTTGTTCGAGATCCATCATATGTGTAATATGGTTTTATCAGACTTGAATGATCTTAAGGAACTTAAAGGAAGAGATTTGATATTTGGCGGCTTTGTAACGAAAACTGAAACAATGACCGACAAAAGAGGGAATCCTTATGAGAGATTTGTCATAGAGGATTACACAGACAGTCATTCCTTTGCTTTATTCGGCAAAAACTACATCAATTTTGGTAAATATATTAAACCCGGATTAAGCTTGTTTATCCACGGGGAAGTGCAGAATAGATCCTTTGGGCGTGAGGTGACAGATGAATTGGAATTCAGGTTTAAAACAATACATGTGTTTTCTGATGTAAAAGCCGAACTGATAAAAAAGATAACCATGACGATCAATGTGGATTTTATTGATGATCTCTTCTTGACAGTTCTGGAGGAAGTATGCGTTGCAAGTAAAGGAAAAGTACAGCTGGCCTTTAGAATAGTTGAACCTTCAACCGGCACAAATATTTCAATGTTTTCTAGAAATTATTTGATCTCAATTACTCCTGAATTTGTTGAATTTATTGAAGAAAACGATTTTCTGGGAATTAAAGTAAATTAACTTTTTGTATTCCCTAATTTTTACGTAATTTCATGAATCAAAAATAAGCGATAATATGGCAATAGAATTAACCGATGCTAATTTCGAGGAATTAGTAGTAAAATCAGACAAACCAGTAATAGTTGACTTTTGGGCAGAATGGTGTGGTCCATGCAGAATGATAGCTCCTTTTATTAATGAAATTGGTGCTGAGTTTGAAGGTAAAGCAGTGGTTGGAAAACTTGATGTTGATGCAAATAATGGTGTAGCAGTTAAATATGGCATCCGCAATATACCTACGGTTCTTTTCTTTAAAAACGGACAAGTTGCCGACAAGCAGGTAGGAGCATGTCAGAAAAAAGCATTGGTGGAAAAGCTCGAAAAACTGCTTTAGCCTAGAAATTTTAAACTGTGCTATTTCCCGATAAGCTGGAGGACATTGCGTCCTTTGCAAATCTTGAACTACTTTCGAAACAAGTAGTAGAAGGTTTTATTACTGGTTTGCATAAAAGTCCTTTTCATGGCTTTAGTGTAGAGTTTGCAGAACATAGGTTGTATAATCCGGGCGAATCCACCCGTTTTGTCGACTGGAAATTGTTTGCGCGATCCGAGAAGCTTTTTGTAAAACGTTTTGAAGAAGAGACAAATCTCCGGGCAAATTTAATTCTGGATATTTCTTCCTCCATGCTTTTTCCTCATAATGAGAAAAAGAATAAACTCTACTTCTCTGTTATTTGTGCTGCAGCTTTAATACATATGCTGCGTAATCAAAGAGATGCTGTGGGTATTTCGTTGTTCGATAATGAAATAAGGTTAAAAACCGGAGCTCGCATCTCGGCAGTTCATTCCAAGTGGCTTTATGGTGAATTGGAAAAATTAGTCGACCCCCAATTCTCAGCTCTAAAGCGTGAAACGAAAGCTTCTGAAGCTATTCATGTTTTAGCTGAAAGTACGCACCGAAGATCTTTAACGATACTTTTTAGTGATTTTATTTCTCATGAAAGTATTTCAGATATATTTTCTGCATTACAGCATCTCCGTTTTAAAAAACATGATGTGATCGTTTTTCATGTTTTTGATTCAAAATTTGAAATGGATTTTGATTATTCTAATCGGCCTCATCGTTTTATTGATATGGAATCGGAAGAAGAATTAAAGTTGAATCCCAATGAAATCAGAGAGTTTTATTCGAAGAAAATGAAAGAATATAAAGAAGATTTAATATTTCGTTGTGGACAGAATCAAATAGATATAGTCGAAGCGGATATCAATAAATCTTTTTCGCAAATACTTATGCCTTTTATAATAAAACGGGCGAGATTATATTAAAAAAAAGGGGCTTTTTCAAGCCCCTTTTTTTATCTGATTACGGTAACAATACCGGTGTATTCGTGATATAGGTTATTTACATCCCAGCACTTGACTTGCCATACGTAAGTCCCAATGGGGACATAAGCGCCTGTGCCAAAGAAACGTCCATTCCATCCGCCTTCCATTTCATCTGTCTGATTCGTACCTTCGGGATATTTGTCGGTGAAGAAAATAGTCTGACCCCAACGATCGAAGACATATAATTCGTATTTAGATGGATCGAATCCAATACCTTTAGGATAAAAGTATTCGTTGCCCAATCCACCACCCGGACTGAATGCATCAGGAGCATAGAATGTATGTTCTTCTTGAACCGTTATGGGATGAACTACAGAATCTGTACAGCCAAATTCTGAAGTGACATATAAGGTAACAAAATGTTCACCTGCCGTAGAGAAGATATGAACCGGACTTGGGTGTGTTGCATTGTCTCCGTCGCCAAAATTCCAAACCAGGATATCTCCTCCGGTGGATTGATTATAGAATTGAACAGTGGCATTGAAAATACTTACATTATTCGGACTTGCCCAGAATTCCGCATTAGGAATTGGATATACATTGACGTAATCTGTATACGTTCCAATAGTAGTACATCCTGCCTGAGAAGTGACAGTTAAGGTTAAAGTGTAATTGCCGTCATTATGATAGGTATGAACACCGGTTGAGTCGCTCGAATGATTTGAAGCTCCTGATGTAACATCGCCAAAGTTCCAGTAATAAGTTACAGGTGAGTCTGAAACTATGGTTGGGATGTAATCGATACTTACAGGTACACATCCATTAACCATTTCAATTCCGCTAATCTGAGGTGCAGGCATTATGTCGATGGTAATTGAATCGACAGCTGCTGGAGTTCCGCAAGCGTCACTAACTGTTAAATAATACGTTGTTGTAGTTTGGGGAGTAACAATTACAGGAGAACCTGAAAGCCCGCCGCTCCAATAATAGGTATAAGGCGGTTGTCCTCCATTAATCTGAGGATTGATTGTGAATAGTTGTCCCTGACAAGTTTGTCCGTCATTGCCAATGTTCAGAACGATGGGAGGACGTACCATTACAGAAATTGAACCCGGTACTGCAGAAACGCATCCATTGGCATCTGTCGCGGTTACTATGTAATTTATACTAGATGTTGGGTTTACAGTGTGCGACTGACCAGCACCTAATCCATTATTCCATTGGTAGGTGTATGGAGAAGATCCGCCACCTGCACTGGCAGTGATGGTAATCGATTGACCAATACATATACTGTCGGGGTTAATAGTGTAAACAACTACTGGTGTAGGCTGCGTAATAATGAATGGGGGAGTTGTTACAGAGCAGCCATCTGAATCGAAAACAGTTACATGGTATGTGCCTGCGATGAGGTTCGTTGAAACAGAATCAGCACTGCCATATGGTGCCCAGATAAAGGTGTATGGATCACGACCTTCTTTGATTGAAATCGTTGCAGAGCCGTTGTTCCCTCCATTACAACTGACAGGAGTAGTAACAATTGTATTCAAATATGGAGGTTGAATCTGTCCGATTTGAACATTAAAGGATGCAGGACAGTTGTTGGCATCCGTTACATTCAGAATATGTGTCCCTAGTTGGAGGTTATTGGCGAAATTCTGAGTCGATCCGGAAGGGCTCCAGAAATAGGCATAAGGTGCTGTTCCTCCCGAGATAGATGTAATGATGGCCGAACCATTGCTTTGTCCACAAGTTACAGGATTTGTCGAAACAGTAGTGTTAATGGGTGTAGGTTCAGAAAGTATCATGTCTCTAGAGGAGCTACATCCATGTGCATCTGTAACAATTACTGTAATAGTTGTGTTCGCAGGTAAATTTCCTGTTGCAGATCCAGAACCTCCATAGGGTAGCCAGTTGTATCCGTATGGTTGACTTCCACCGTTAACGATGGCTGTCATAGTCCCATTCGATGAACCAGGACAAGTTGGATTGGTGCTTGTAATGTTTACAAAGATATCTGTAGGTTGAGTAATTATTGCTGAGGTCGGGAGTGAAGTACATCCATTGTTGTCAGACACATTGACCATTACATTGCCTGCACATAAGCCGGTTGCCATAGATGTTGTTTGAGAAGCTGGATCTGTCCATTGGTAGGAATAGGGTGGAGTGCCTCCTCCAGCAATTGCAGTGGCAGTACCATCGCAGCTACCAAAACAACTAGTGGGGGTAGAACTGAGTATGGCAGAATTTAATTGTGATGGCTGTGTAATAATCACGGTTCCGGATACCTGACAACCAAAAACACCAGTGATAACGACACTATATGTTCCGGCAGCCAGATTCGAAGCGGTTGCTGTTACCTGATGTAAAGGATCATCCCATAATATGGAAGAAATTCCGGAAGTTGATGAGTAAGTTACTGTAGCACTTCCGTTCTGTTGTCCGTAACATAAAACATTTGTTCCAGATATATTTGTAATAGTAGGTCCGTTAATGTTACTGATATTTACTGTAGTCGTTGCCGTACAGCCATTCATGTCAGTAATGGTAACTGCGTATGGGTTAGCATATACATTGGTAATGGAGTTGCTTGAACTGACATTCGGATTCCAAGTGTAAGTGTAAGGAGCAATACCTCCCATAATTGTGACATTGGCACTTCCGTCAGGTTGACCGCAATGTGCATTTACAATGGTTCCAGGGTTCACTGCCAGTAATGTGGGACCGGTTATTGTTGTTGCAGATGTTTCAGAACAACCATGAGAGTCGGTCACTGTTACAGAATAGTTGCCTGAGCAAACACTGGAGATGCTGGGATTTGTAGTGGCATTAGACCAAACATAGGTATATGCTGGGCTACCACCATTTACGATAGTTTGAACAGCGCCGTTACATTGTTGGAAACAACTTTCATTTATAGTATTCAGTGTTAGTGTTAAATCTGTAGGTTGTGTGAGTGTGATCGTTGAGGTAGATGTACAGTTGTTTATGTCACTTACTGTAACAATGTAGTTTCCGGCGCATACATTGGATATAGATTGTACATTAATTCCATTTGACCAGGCAAAAGTATAAGGCGGATTTCCACCTGAAGGACTTACTTGAGCAAAAGCATTGCAATCCGAGAAACAGGTGGCATTTCCAAAGATACTAATTGTAGAGTTTACTGCTGTTGGAGCAATGATGCTTGTTGATATTGTCTGAGTGCAACCTTGAACATCTCTTACAGTAACGGTGTAATTGCCACTGCATAACCCTGTCGCAGTCGATGTTGTTTGAACTCCCGGATCACTCCATGTGTAGGTGTAAGGTGGTGTCCCACCTATAGCATTCACCGTAGCAGTCGCATTGCAGGTATTGCTGCATAAAGGAGGTGTATTTGAAATAGAAAGGGCAATGATAGATGGTTGAACAATATTTACAACATGACTGGAAGTGCATGAATGTGCATCTGTTACAACGATAGTATAACTTCCATTACATAATCCGGAGGCAGTTGGTGTCCCGGCTCCACTTGTCCATGCATATGTATAAGGAGTAGTTCCACCATTGGCTAGAACTGTTGCAGATCCGTTACATGAGCCAAAACAAGTTGGGTTAACCGTTGATGTGTTAGAAACAAGAGCTAAGGGTTGGGTGATGGTTACAGAAGCGCTGGCAATACATCCATTTGCATCTGTAATAGTTGCCGTGTGATTTCCTGCACAAAGATTGGTGCCTGTTTGTGCTGTGCCGCCATTGGTCCATAGGTAAGTATAAGGACTTACTCCTCCTGTACCTGATACCGTAGCTAAACCATCACAAACTCCGTTACAGGAGACATGCGAAGTGACTGAAGCTGTAATAGAGGGACCACTTAAATCTGTTACCACAAAGTTTTCAGTAACAGTACAGTTTTTGGAATCTGTCACTGTAATCTGATAACTTCCTGCAGTAATATTAAGAATGTCTTCAGTAACGCTGGCATTCGACCAGATATAAACAAATGGGGGCGTTCCATTTAACATGGTAATATCTGTTGCCCCATCGGCAAGACCGCAATGTGCATCAGTAACAACTCCTGATAAATCCAGAGCAGCAGGATTTGTCAATACCTGAGAGCCTGTAATAGAACATCCATTATCGTCGGTAACTGTTACAAGATATGTTCCGGCGCAAAGATTGGATGCCGCCTGTGTAGTTTGTAATGAAGGGTCATTCCATTGATAATAATATGGAGCGGTTCCACCCGTCGGATTTGCCAGAGCTACCCCGTCACAATTACCAAAACAAATTGGATCAGAGTAATTGGTAGTTATAGCTAATAATCCGGGTTCCCCTATGGTTACAGATGTTGTAATAATACAATTATCCTGATCCGTTGCGCTTACTGTAAATGTCCCGGCGCAAAGTCCACTGGCAGTTGCAGTAGTTTGACCGTTGGACCATAAATAAGTGAATGGAGGAGCTCCACCGCCAATTGAA
The DNA here is from genome assembly GCA_002840935.1 of Bacteroidetes bacterium HGW-Bacteroidetes-21. Taxonomy (GTDB): domain Bacteria; phylum Bacteroidota; class Bacteroidia; order Bacteroidales; family GWA2-32-17. The sequence continues at coordinate 25,214 of PHDH01000023.1, forward strand.
ACAGTCGCATCACCATTACATGCTCCTGTGCAACCTGCATCTGTAAAAGAGGATATGGTTGCTGTTCCGGCACTGACATTGGTGATGTTAACACTGGCTGTTTGAGTACAAGAATTATCATCCGTAACAGTTACGGTATAAGTTCCGAAAGAAAGACCAGAGTTGTTTGCTGATGTTGTATTTAAACCTCCACTCCAGAGATAACTATAATTGGAAGCAACTGTGCCGCCAGAGGCTGTTACACTGGCTGTTCCATTTGATTGTCCGCAATTTTCATTGGTCGAAGAAGTTACGAGGCTAATTACTGTAGGCTCAGTTACTGTTGTTGTACTTATTACAGTACACCCATTATCATCTGTTACTGTTACTGAATAATTATTTGCAGAGAGGCCTGTGTTGGTTGCACTGGTTGGACTTACTCCCCCGTTCCACAAATAATAATAAGGGGAGGTTCCATTTGTTGCAGTCACTGTAGCAGATCCGTTATTGCCTCCAAAGCAAGTTACATTGATAGTTGTATTTATATTTGAAGCAAGTACGGTGGGTTCTCCGGTTGTTTCAGAATAAGTCAATGTACATCCGTTTAAATCACTTATAGTAACTGTGAAAATGCCGGCGCTTAATCCGGTAATATCTTCGGTGCTTTGGCCGGAACTCCAGTTATAACTATAACCCGGGGTTCCTCCGGAAACAGTGATGTTAATTGTAGCGTCAGATGCCCCGTTACATAGCGCATCAGTATGTGTACCCGTTGCCTGTATTATCGTGGGTTCAAATATTGAAACCGTGGCAATACTACTACAACCATTGTTGTCAATAATAGTAACGGAGTGATTTCCGGCACTTAATGCAATGGCCGTTGCGGTGGATTCACCATTTGACCAAATATATGAAACAGCGTTGGGCATCGAAGCAGTAGCTGTTCCATTATTGGCTCCGTTACATAGAACATCGGCCGAAGCAGTTATGCTTGCACTGCCTCCAGAGAGGTCACTAACAGTAGCCGATTGAGAAATCTCACAGCCATTGGCATCTGTAATTGTTATGGAATATAGTCCGGCAGCAATACTTCCTGCAGTTGCCGTACTTTGTCCGTCAGACCATAAATAGGTATAACCGGTTGTGCCACCAGAAATGGTTGCGGTAGCTGAACCGTCAGCCTGTCCGCAATGAGCATCAACAGTTGAAATCGATAATGAAAGAGCAGTAGGTTCATTAATTGTAACTGATGCAGTAGCAGTACAAAGTTGACTGTCAGTTATAGTTACATTGTAATTTCCTGCTGCCACACCTGTTAAATCTTCTAATGATGAAGAGTTTGACCAAAGGTAAGTATAGCCAGGTGTTCCTCCGGATGCTGTCAGGTTTGCAGATCCAGACAGACCGGCATTACAAAGAACATCGACAGGAGTAATGGTAACTGAAATGGATGTTGGTTCTGCAATATTTACAGCAGCTGTTGCAGTGCAATTGTTCGCGTCAGTTATTGTTATAGTGTACGAACCCTGAGTCAGTCCTGTCGCAGTTAATGTGGTTTGTCCTCCTGTCCATACATAAGAGTATCCGGGGGTTCCTCCGCCAGCTGCTGCTGTTACTGTTCCATTAGAACCACCGTTACAGCTGACATTAGAGCTTGTTGCAATGGATGCTGTAAGTAAAGTAGGTTCAGTTATATTGACTGTTGTGGTTCCTGTATATCCATTAAAATCGGTGACTGTTACTGTATGAATTCCAGCACATAAACCTGTAGCATTGGTGGTTGTTTGAGTATTATCCCATAGGTATCCATAAGGAGGAACGCCTCCTGATGCAGCCACTGTGGCAGTTCCGTTGCATAATCCATTACATGTAACCATAGTATTTGCTGTAATTGTTGCAATGATTGAACCGGGTTCGTTGATCGTTACAACAGCAACTGCAGTACATCCGTTGGCATCAGTAATGGTGACAGTGTAAGAACCATCACAAAGTCCTGATGTATTGGCAGTGGTGGCACCACTTGGCCATAAATAAGTGTAGCCGGGTGTTCCATTCGCACCGGCA
>PHDH01000024.1 GCA_002840935.1 Bacteroidetes bacterium HGW-Bacteroidetes-21
GATCGGATACTTCTACCGTTTTTTTACGAAGACCATAGTAAGTCGCAAATGCGACAACAGATACAGCGAGAAATGCGGCAATGTAAATAATTAATTTTTTTGTTGTCATAAAAATGGTGTTAATCAATAAACAAAAGTAATATTTTTTGTCACCTGTGGAAAATAAAATATTATTAATACTTTTGTCAAAAAAAAATGAGAGGGTTTCTATTAATAGTCTTATTATTAGTAGTATGTAGAGGATATGCGCAGAACGATACCCTTAAAATACAGGAAGTAGAAATTCAAGGAAATCGTATTCCGGCATTTTTTAACGAGAAGCAAAGGGTAGTGATGATTATTTCGCGTGAGGAGATTGCCTTGATGCCTGTTACGTCGTTGGATGAGCTGTTGGAATATGTCTCAAATGTCGATGTGCGTTCGCGTGGAGCCATGGGCGTGCAGAGTGATATTGGTATAAGGGGGGGGAATTGCGAACAATTGGCTGTTTTGCTGAATGGCGTTAAAATTAACGATCCCCAAACAGGTCACCATAATCTTAATATTCCATTAGACCTGACTTGTATTAATCGTATTGAAGTCCTGCAGGGACCTGGTACCCGGTTGTATGGACCCGGCGCTTTTTCTGGCGCCATTAATATTATTACTTCACCTCCTGTGGATAAAGGAATGAAAGTTCAGGCCGAAAGTGGCGATTATAATTTTATTAATACCAACGTGGGACTGTATTATAAATGGAAGTTCTTTTCTAATTTGCTGAGTGTTAGTCATAAGTCTTCGTCGGGTTATCGCGAAAATACCGATTTTAGGACTTCCAATGCTTTCTGGTTTGGGCAGCAGGTGTCAAAATATGGTGTTATGACTTCTCAAGTTGGATACAACGATAAATCCTTTGGCGCCAATAGTTTTTATACTTCCAAATATCCAAATCAGTTTGAACGTACCCGTGCTTTTATTGCCAGTATTCGTTACGAAATGAACAACAAACTTCATCTCAGACCCCAGATATATTACCGCAGACATCAGGATCGTTTCGAACTCTTTCGTGATAATTTTGAGGCCCCAGCTTGGTACCTGAGCCACAACTATCATCTGAGTCATGTAAGCGGAGTGGAACTTAGTTCGTGGTTCTCGTGGGCTGCCGGTAAGACTTCTTTTGGAGCTGAATACAGAACAGAGTACATCATCAGCAATGTGTTGGGAGAACCATTAGATAATCCTGAACCAGTGCCTTTCGAAGCTGGTGCTGTGTTTACAAATGCTGATCATCGGGATGTTGTTTCTGCTTTTGCCGATCATCAGTTTCAATACCGAAAACTAAATGCGTCATTTGGTGGCTTGGTCTATCATAGCCAATTGTCTGGTACCCGTTTTTTTCCTGGCGCTGATCTTTCCTTGGAACTTTCAAATTCTTTCAATCTTTTTGCTTCTTATAGCCAATCCCTACGACTTCCTTCGTTTACAGAACTTTATTACAAAAGTACGCAGCATATTCCCAATTCTTCTCTTCTCCCCGAAGAAGCCATGAATGCCGAAACCGGACTAAAGTATAATAGCAAAGGTATCAATGGAGGTATATCTTTGTATTACCGGAAAGGAATAAATATTATCGACTGGGTGCGGATAAATACAGCAGATAAATGGCAGGCAGCCAATATTACTGAAGTTGAATCGATGGGGACAGAATTTTTTGCAAAGATTTACCTGCCGGTATTTGTTCCTAAAAGTCCAGTGACATTGTTACACCTTAGAATGGTTTATAACTTTTTACAGAAAACATCCGGCGATTATTACAGTCTCTATGCCCTGGATTATCTCGGACAAAAGTACACTCTGACGGTTCAACATAAACTTTATAAAAACTTTTCTGCCTCATGGACCCTTATGTATCAGCAACGTATGGGAACTTACACTGAGTTCTCTTCAAACGACGAAAAGCCCTATCCCGATGTTGTAACACTCGACGGACGTATATCGTGGAATTATAAAATATTTCAAGTCTATGCCGACGCTTCCAATATTTTAAATAACAGCTATATGGATATTGGGAATATTCCCATGCCCGGCAGATGGTTTAGGATGGGAGTGGTGGTAAGTCCTGTGTTTAAGTAAGGCAAATTTTGCTAGTTATTTACTTTTTATCACGCTCCGATTTGTAAAAAAAAGATAAAAAGGCTAGGTTTGAACTTTAGAAAATCTGGCTTATGAAAACGATACTCTTTGGAATAACTCTTTGCTTCTTTGCAGCTACTAACATTTTACGTGCCGACGAAGGCATGTGGCCTGTGAGTGTACTGAAAGACAGCGTCATTAAAATAATGCAGCAAAAAGGTCTAAAAATCAGCTTTGAAGATATTTACAATCCAGGTACACCCTCACTTAAAGATGCCGTTGTGATTTTCGGTAACGGATGTACCGGAGAGTTTATCTCTAAAGAAGGGCTTATATTGACCAATCACCATTGCGGCTATGGCTCTATCCAGTCGGTGAGCACTGTGACCAACGATTACCTTGAAAAGGGATTTTGGGCAGAGTCCTTAGAAAAAGAGATTCCTGTCGCTGGTCTGCAAATTAGAATACTTTCAGAAATGGAAGATATTACACAAAAAATTCTGGAAGGTGTTCGCGATGAAATGACAGAGACAGAACGTTATCAAAAGATTCAGGCCAACGTCAATGATCTTTTTTCGGATAAGGAAAAAACGGCATTCACCGAGACAAATGTAGTTGCTTTTTATTCTGGGAATCGCTTTTTTAAACAAGTTTATACTGTTTATAAGGATGTTAGATTGGCAGGGACTCCACCATCCAATATCGGAAAATTTGGTGGTGATACCGACAACTGGATGTGGCCTCGTCATACGGGTGATTTTAGTATGTTTCGCGTTTATGCCGACGAGAATAATCAGCCTGCGACCTATAGCACTTCCAATAAACCTTTGGTACCCGAAAAGCATCTGGAGATTTCCTTATCCGGGGTCAAAAAAGGTGATTTTACCATGGTTATGGGTTTTCCCGGATCAACTACCGAGTATCTTCCTTCGTATCAGATTTCTTCGGGTCGCTACGTCGAGAACCCTCACCGTATTATGCTGCGCGATAAACGTCTCGAAATCATCGGACGTTATATGGCCGAAAACGATACCATTCGTCTGAAATATTCCTCTAAATATGCCGGTATTGCTAATTCCTGGAAAAAATGGATCGGTGAAAACAAAGGTCTGGATCGGATGAAAGCCATAGAAACCAAGCAGGCATTCGAAAAAGAATTTGAACAATGGACTAAAGAAACAGGCAAATATACTCAAGTGCTTCCCGAGTATAAGAAGATTACAGAAGGGGCGCAATCCCTTATCAAAGCAGATGTATATTATGGAGAAGCGTTGCTGGCGATTGAGCTTGTTCGCTTTGCGGCTACATTTAAAGACATGGACACATGGAAAGACCTGAATGAAACAGCCCTGAAAAGCAAAATTGATGAAGTGAAATCTAAAGCCAAAGGTTTTTATAAGAACTATGATGTACGAGTTGATAAAGCCCTGTTTTCAGACATGCTCAAGATGTACTCTGAAAATAGTCCTGCAGAATATAGAGTCGATTTTTCTAAGGTTTCCAAATCTGCCGGCGACTGGACGAAAATGGCTGTTGATGTATTTACTCGTACAAATCTGACCTCCGAAGACAAACTTTTCCCGCTGCTCGATGGCTTTTCGAAAAAAGGCTATGCCACTCTGATGAAAGATCCTGCAATAAATATGTTTCTTAAAATTAAGGCGTTATACGACGAGTCGGTGACCCCCTATTTACGCCAGTACGATATTGCCATTGACAGTCTCAACCGCACCTATATGCGGGCACAGATGGAGCAAAATCCTGGTAAACTTTTCTATCCCGATGCCAATTTCACCATGCGTGTGGCTTTTGGCAAGGTCAACGACTATTATCCTTACGATGGAGCAAAATACCTATGTCAGACTTCCAGCGATGGGATACTCGAAAAAATAACGCTGGGTGTTTACGATTACGTTATTGATGAGCGTCTGGAGAAGCTTTTTAAGGACCGTGATTTTGGTCCCTGGGCCCAAAACGACACACTGTATGTTTGTTTTTCAGCCTCCAATCATACTACCGGTGGGAACTCTGGAAGTCCGGTTCTGGATGCCAATGGCAGGCTCATAGGTATTAACTTCGACCGTAACTGGGAAGGCACCATGAGCGACCTTATGTATGATCCGGATATGTGCCGTAACATTGTTTTGGATGTACGCTATATCTTTTTCGTTGTAGATAAATACGCCAACGCCCAACGCTTAAAAGACGAAATGATGGGTTCGGTAGTGAAATAGTAAAGCGAAATATTTTTATTTTGTTTTTGCCGAACAAAGTGTTATTTTTGGTAAATGATTATAAGAAAATCAAATGTGCCTATCATTTAAATTAAATTCAGAAGGAAGTCTAAATTTTATAAAATGAAGTTTAAGTACTATTTTTTAATCCTGACTTTACTTTTTACAAATATTTTTTCTTTTTCGCAAAGCGATTCAACAGACAGAAAAACGATGTTTGTGTTGAAAACAGATATTGTTATACCTTTTATTGCACTTATTGAAAAAGGTCGTATAGCAAGTCTTACATTAGAATATGGATTTAATAATCATTTCTCTGTTCAACTTACAGGTTTGTACAGTAAATCAAGCACTAACACTTACCAAAAAATTTTAGAGAAATACATTATTGAAGACTTCAAATTTTTTACTCAAAAAAGCAAATCTCCATTTTCTGGTTTTTATATAGGCGTTTATAGTGATCAGATTTTTGACTATGCTTATGGAAATCCGACACCTTCAGAATTTATTGAGTACAAAACAACTCAGCTTAGTATTGGCCCCGTTGTTGGATATCAGAATCATTTCCATAAAAAATTAGTTTTTGATTTTATCTTTGGAATTGGTAGAAGTTTTGAAATAGATCGAAAGATTATTAGGGACGAAGGCGTAAATTTGGTCATAATTCCATTCCCTATCGATATTAGATTAGCCTTTAATTTCGGGTATCGTTTCTGATAATTACTCAATGCTGGCTGACTTTTCAAGACCATTTGGAAATGTAGACATTGCACTAATTTTCGACTAGACTACAAGTATACCTTTCCAAGCCTATGAAAGTTCACCAACTACGCTGTAATATATTTAAACGTCATTTAATGCTTAGCATTTTTCAAAAACTATATCTGTAATATGTTTTGGATACAACTCTTTTGTTTTGCAAATGAATTTTAATAGGATATAATAAAGCAGCGTAGTTGCTCCCGAGTTCCGAAGCCTCGGAATCGGGACTATGCTGAGTGTAGGGATTTTTTTATTTCTATCAATCTTCAAACAAAATATTTAAATTAAAGGACTATTTTTGTGTATTAACTTGAATAATATGACACAGGACACAGCAATTAAACTATTCAACGATAAGCAAATTCGTACTCTTTGGGATAACGACCAAGAGAAGTGGTTTTTTTCAATAGTTGATGTAATTGGAATATTGACTGAAAGTCCTAACCCTCGTAAGTATTGGAGCGTTTTAAAAACTAGACTTAAGGCTGAAGGAAGTCAGTTGACTACAAATTGTAGTCAACTGAAAATGCTTTCAACTGATGGTAAATATTACAAGACAGATGTAGCTGACACTGAACAACTATTTCGCCCACACTCAGCGTAGTTACAAACTACGCTGAGTGTAGGCTTTGTTGCAAACTACGCTGAGTGTAGGGAGAAAACTCTACGGTATAGGTCGTTTTGATTAAAAACTACAAGCCGCTATTATTTATATTTTGTTTTTATGAAACAAAGGGGTAAATTTGGTGAAACATTATTCGAAAACAGAACATATATAAACAGCGTTAGAAGAATGTAGTTGGATATAAACGAGTTTCATGCCATTTTAAAATGAAAATAGTTGCATATATATTAGCAGTTATTATAACTTTAACAGGTTGTATCATGAAAAATGAGAAATCTGTTGAAAAACAGATAAATTATTTTTTTGTAAAACACAATATAGAAAGCTGCAATGAATTGACTTTAGATACCGTTAACGTTGATTTTACACAAGATATAAAAGACAGTATATTTACTTTAAATTACATCTATCATACTAACTCAGTCATTGATTCTGTGACCTATAAACTTAAGGAGTCAAATTCTTATAAACCAGTATTATTAGTCAATAATATAAATTTAGATTTTATTTTTGTAGCAAAGGAGAATTTTCAAATTAAGGGCATTGATTTTATGGTATATAAATATGCTAAAAATCCATTTGCCATTGATGGTTGCATAACTCATTTTTGGACACCCAAGATTGGAATTTTAACTACACGTTCAGCAACCTGGGTAAACTATAGTAAATTACTGACTAGCAACGATAGTATTAACGAATACATTGACTTATTAACTGAAATGATCTTTCAGAAAGTTGAGTTTTATAAAGGCTGTAGTGAGGAACTTGAATTGATTCCAAAAAAGGATATTCAGGAGTTTTATAATTGGAAAAATAAAGGAATTGAAAAACTAATAATAGAATAAAAATCAGCATTTAACAGCTGGTATTAATGCATAGCTGACTTTCGACATAGCTAGACAATTTACCTGCGAAATATTTGCATTTAATACAAATAATAAGACACAATGAGAACAAAAACAATCATGACAATTTTGCTAAGTATTAATTTTGCTTTTACAAATGCCCACACACTCAGCGTAGTCCCGAGGCATCGGGAGTAACTACGCTGTAATATATAAACGTCATTTTAAATGCTTAGCATTTTTCAAAAACTATATCTGTAATGTGTTTTGGATACAACTATTTTGTAGTTGCAAATGAATATAAAAAATATATAATAAAGCAGCGTAGTTGCTCCCGAGTTCCGAAGCCTCGGAATCGGGACTACGCTGAGTGTAGGTAATATGCACATAGTATTATGCAATGAAGGAGCAAGAGATTTGACAACTTTTTAAAAGTTGTCAAATCTAAAGACAAAACTATGATTGTACATGCCTACGCTCTCCTTAGACAGGCCTGCCTGCCCTGCAAGCCTGCCCTGCCTGTCGGCAGGTAGTGTAGGCTCAGGATGACGGTGTGCTAGTTGGAATCCGAAATAATACATGTAAAATTAATACCTTTGCAGAATGCACCAGCCTTCAACCGTTTTCATTCATTGTTCAAACTTCACCCATTAAATAATATCAAGGACAAAAAATGCATCAAAACAAATACATTTATATCTTTAGTTATGACAACTTTGAAACGGAGTTGTGTAAACTAGAATCAAGATATATCTTTAAAAAGGAAGACAAGAATAAACTACTTTTCTCGGATATAAAAATTGAACCATCATGTAGTGCTTTTATAAAAAAAAGACTTGAAATTATTTTAGTTTCAGAAGATTACACGACGTTGATAAATGAAATTAAAAATGAAAATATATGCGTTGACGGTTTCAAAGTTGAATATTTAGTTCTGGATGGTGATACCACAGAATATTCTAAAAGGCTTGAAAAGTTAACAGATATTGGCTACAGCATTGAAGGCGATCCAGAATATTATATGCCGGCAATAACTTATGCCTTATGTCATTATGAAAGTACTTGGTGTTTCGGTATTTTAATTAAAAACAATTATGCCTGGCAAAAACACAAGCAAAAACCGTACTCCTTCAGTAATTCAATAAAAACAAATATTGCGAAAGCTCTTGTTAATATTGCTGCAGAGGCAGACAACGAGAAGAAGCTGCTGGATGCATGTTGTGGTGTAGGAACAATTATGTTAGAGGCTTGTTTTTCAGGGAATAATATTGAGGGCTGCGACATTAACTGGAAAGTTTGTTGGAAAGCACGAGAAAATCTTTCTTTCTTCAACTATACGGCTAAAATATACCGTTCTGATATAAAAGACATTACTGACAGGTATGATGCGGCCATTATTGACTTGCCATACAATTTGTTTAGCCATTCGGATAAAGTTACCACTATACATATTATTGAGTCAGCAGTAGAAATTGCAGAAAGACTTGTTATTGTATCTACTTCAGATATAGCAAACATAATCAGCAACGCAGGAATGATAATTTCAGATCATTGTAGCGTAGGCAAAAGTGGAAAGGCAAATTTCGAAAGAAAAATATGGGTTTGTGAAAAGAAGGAATAGTGAATTACTACAACACCACCAGCTTATTTTTGATAGCATACGCCATCAGACTCAGGGAGTTTTTACAGTCGGTTTTCAGCAGCAGGTTGGTTTTATGTCCCAGTACGGTACGTTCACTGATGAATAGGGCATCGGCAATTTCTTTGTTGCTTAGACCTTCGCAAAGGAGTTGAAGTATTTCTTTTTCGCGACGTGTGAATGAGATTGTATCGGAATTATGCTGTAGCTTGTCTTTACTCAGTTGCTTGGTGAAAAACTCGAACAACTCCTCGGAATAGTAATTGCCTCCATTTGAAACAGTCTGTATGGCTTTGTCGAGAGTCTCTTTGTTGATGTTCTTCATGAGAAAGCCTTTGACACCCGAATCGAGCATACTTTGCACATATTCGTCTTCGTTGAACATGGTGAGGGCAATGATTTTCAGGTCGGGGAATTTTTCCAGAGCTTTGGCTGCAGCGTCAATGCCATTCATTACAGGCATTTCGATGTCGAGCAAGACCAGATCGGGTTGCAATTCTTCGGCTTTCAGCAGAAAATCCTGTCCGTTTACAGCTTCGCCCACCAGCGTAATATACTGAAGTTTGCCCAGGACCATTTTTAACCCGTTGCGAAAGATTTCATGGTCGTCGACAATAAGCACCTTGATTTTATCTTTCATAGTCATTGTTTAAATAGTGATGTCGATTTTAATAGAAAAACCTTCGTTGCTACTGCTCGAAAAAACGTAACTGCCGTTGATGGATTTTATACGACTGATGATATTTTTTAAGCCCATGCCTTTGTTTTCTGATTGGATTATCTCGTCTGCATTAAAACCGATGCCATCGTCTTTAAAGTACAAAGATAGCTTTTCGTTTTGTAAAACGAGAAGTATGATTACGTTTTTAGCCTGAGCGTGTTTGATGGTATTGTTGATGAGTTCGCTGGTGACCCTGAAAAGTATAAGTTCCATGTCTTTACTCAGTTGGTTTTCAATATTTTCGGTTTCAAACCGAATATTCAACTGATTGGTTTTGTTCACTTTTTCGCAAAAAGCATCAATTGCCTTAGTCAGTCCATACGAGTGAATAACTCTGGGCATCAGGTTGTTGGAAATAGTTCGGGTAGAATGAACCGCATCATCAATTAATTCGTTGCACGACTTGATCAGCGAATCTCTCTCTTCCTGCGGCATGGCAGCCGATTTAAGTTCATTTACATAGAGTTTGATGGTAGAAAGCAATGGACCCAGACCATCGTGCATATCTTTGGCAAAACGAGAACGTTCTTTTTCTTCTGCTAAAATGACGGCACTCAGAATTTTTCTTTCCAGCTCCTTACGCTGACTGATGTTGCGTACCACGCTCAGAATAAGCTTTTCCTGACCATAACTAACCAAACGACTAATGAACTCAACAGGTATCATACGTCCGTCTTTGGTTATGTGTTCAGATTCGAAAGTTGCCCCACCTTTTTCGTAGATATGACGGCGGTTATCGCCAACCTTATCTTTATATTTTGCTGATTTAATCTCAGTAATTTTCATTTTCAGCAATTCCTCGCGCGTATACCCAAGGGTGGTGCAGGTTGCGTTATTAATCTCAACAATATTTTCTTCCGTGTCGGTTACAAAAATATCATCACCGGTACTGTCGAATAACTTTTGAAATCGTTCTTCCGACTCTTCCAGTGCACGACTCACATGCACCAGTTTTTTTCTTGAGTTTTGTAATTCTGTAAAAAAACGATAGATCCTGTCGGTGGTAAAATAGTAAATGAAACCCAAGAGTAAGAGAATTACTGCCAACGCAATTACGCTTGCTCCAAGTATAGACTTATGTTTAAACTCCTTGCTTTCTTCGTCGTTTATAACAGAGGCTGCAATGTAGAGTTCAAAGGGCTTGAAGTAGATGAAGGCCAGAGTCTTTTCGTTATTCTCGAATTGATATTTGAGTATGCCTTTTTCTTTATGTTCAATTTGTTTGAATATCTCCCGATCTTTCCAATTTTCCCCTTCCAGCCTTGGATGTATGAGGATATTACCGGTTTTATCAAAAACAAAAGGATAACCGCTATTTCCAATTTTAAGCGTGTTTAGTATGGCCTTCAGTTCGTTTAAATCCTTCTCTTTATCTCCCACATAGATCATTCCTACTAGTTCCTGATTGTAATAAAGCGGTTCGTAACCAGACACATACCAATCATCGACTACGAAAGCACGCCCAAAATAGGTTACTCCTTTTAATACGGAGACAGAAACAGGTGAGTTATACGGAATGAAGGTTAGCGTTGCTCTTTGCCCATCAGATTTAAGTACATTAGTACTAAGCCTGACAAAGCCGCTGTCAGTTTTCTGAAATATGGTAACTGTTCCACCAAAAATTCGCTGAAGACTGTCAACAAAAAGACTATCAAAAAGCAAAGGCCTATGATTGAGTATCCAGTTTTTTAATGGTAAAGGCTGAGACAGTTTACTTTCCTGATTCTCGACCGACAGAACGGATGTTTCGTTGGTTACAATAAAGTTATTCTGATTAAACAAGAGGCTGGCCACTTTAAGATTGGTCTGTATTTTCTCTAGCTTCAACTTGCTTTCCCGTTCAAACATTTTGGATATTGTTTGAACTTCGAGGGTCAGGTTTTCCTCCAGTTGGTGATCGAAAGTATTGACGGATTTAGTTACAACCCATATTGAAACGAGAAGAACGACTACTACGATAATAATGCTGACGGGTAAGAAGAGGCGTAGTTTCAGGGGTAAGGAAAACCGTTTCATGCAAGTTGTTCAAGATGATTATGAATGCAAAATTACTAAAATACGGCATAAAACAGTATGCTTGGTTTTTGTTCATGGAGCAAGAGATATATGCAAGAGATTTGTGCAAGAGATTTGACAACTTTTTAACAGTTGTCAAATCTAAAGTCCTTGCATAAAAAGCTTGTTGACTTTCATTCATTTTTTATCATTTTGCATCAATTAATCCAGTTATTATTGAATTATATCAAAATAATAGCTGAAAGACGGTTATTTAGATTACCTTTGCCCCCTCATTTTAATTAATACAATGCAGTTTACAGAATTCGGCCTTAACGAGAACATACTTAAGGCTATCGGCGAGTTGGGATTTGAAACACCCACTGCCATCCAGGAAAAAGTAATTCCTGTTTTCTTACAAGGTGAATCAGATATTATTGGCTTAGCCCAGACAGGAACCGGTAAAACGGCAGCCTTTGGTCTGCCATTGATACAGATGGTTGATTCAGAAAGTCGAAACGTTCAAGCCGTAATCATTTCGCCCACCCGCGAATTGTGCATGCAGATTACCAGCGACTTGCAAAATTACTCCAAATATTTTCCCAATATGGCCATTACACCGGTCTATGGGGGAGCTAGTATTGATAAGCAACATCGCGAATTGCGTCAGGGAAGTCAGATTATTGTGGCTACACCGGGCAGGTTGGTAGATTTTCTTAATCGTGGATACATCAAGCTGAAATCGCTGAAGTATCTGGTGCTGGATGAAGCCGACGAAATGCTCAACATGGGCTTTCGCGAAGATTTGGATTTTATCCTGAGTACCATGCCCGAGTCACGGACTACTTTGTTGTTTTCGGCTACTATGCCCAACGAAGTGGCGTCGATTGCCAAGAATTACATGAAAGAAACCGTTGAGCTTTCAACGGGAACACGAAATACAACGGCCGAAAATATCGAACACCAGTATTATGTGGTGAATGCTGGTACCCGTTTCGAAGTGCTTCGTCGTATTCTTGATTTTCACCCCGGTATTTACGGACTTATTTTTTGCCGTACCCGTCAGGAGACACAAGAAGTTGCCGAAAAATTACTCGAAGCAGATTATAATGCCGAAGCACTTCATGGCGATTTATCGCAGCAAGTGAGGGATTCGGTAATGCGCAAATTCAGATCGAAATCGCTGAATATCCTGGTAGCAACAGATGTTGCTGCCCGTGGTATCGATGTAGATAGTATTTCCCATGTAATCAATTATAACCTCCCCGACGAACCCGAACAGTACATTCACCGAAGTGGAAGAACGGGCAGGGCAGGGAAAGCAGGTATTTCCATTTCCCTCGTCAGCACGCGCGAAACCAACAGGTTAATGCGCCTGCAGCAGCTCACCAAAAAGAAATTTGTTCAGGTTACGATTCCCAGTGGCTTTGATATTTGCGAGAAACAGTTACTGGACATGATCGACAAGATGATGGTAGTAGACTTAACTGAAGTCGAAAAAGCCAAATTTATGCCCGACATTTTGAATTCTTTGTCGCTGTTTACCCGTGAAGAAGTGATTATGCGCATGGTGGCTGTAAATTTCAGCGAGTTCCTTAAATTTTATTCTAAGGCTAAGGATCTCAACGATCAGAAGAAAATCAAAAACAGATATAAAGACGAAGAATCGGGTGGTTTTGTACCCGGAGCTTCCATGTCCAGATTTTTTATCAATTTCGGAACCAAAGACAATATCAACAAAAGTGCTTTGGTGCGCTTGATTTGCGAAAATGCAGGTGTTAGCAATAACCAGCTGGGTCGTATTGATATGCGTTATGAATATTCGTTTTTCGAAGTCGAAGAAGGAATGTCAGCCAAAGTGCTGAAAGGATTAAAGGCCGCACAACTTGATGGTCGTCCTGTGACCGTTGGTCCCGCTGAGCAAAGGGCTGGAGATGAAGGTGGTGGCAGGGGGTCCGACAGAAGAAAATCAGGTCGTCCCGAAGGTCGCTTTAAAGATTCAGGCAGACACTCCGACTCGAAACCCAGGTTTAAGACAGATAGAAGTAAATCACGCAGTTCAGAAGGTGGAGGCTGGTCGAATAACTCCGACAAAAAAGCGCCTTTTCGTAAGGATCGCGACAAAGACAAAAGCTTCAGTAAGAAGAATAAATACAAAGATAAAAAGAAGGACTAGAAATTCGTCTTTCTGATTAAATACTATTTAAAAGATTTGCCCCTCAAAAAGGGGCATTTTTTGTTATCAAAGAGTTGAATCATTTGGATACTTCTTCATTCCATAATTATTACCCATCCAAATAGCGACATAGGGATATTTGGCTCCTTTTTCCCTAAGTATAATCATGAAAGGCTTATCGAATTTAATCGTATAGGCATTTCCTGTATTGCAAAAACTGATGCCTTTGGTCATTCTGATATGTGCATGTGATTTGATTATAGCTCCTTCCTGATTAAGTTCAAAGTTGTTTTTTTGAAAAGCTTCGGATATTTTCCACCCATCCCATCCTTTGTTCTCAACGTCCTTACCGATAATCTCATTAAAATCTCTTTCAGCACTCATATCTAAAGCAGGAACTTTTAATATAATATTTTTGTGCTTTATTGGTTTTGCTGATAATATAATGGAATCAATCAGAGCGATATTTTCAGCCATAATTATTCTTGGGTTAATCTCTGCCAGAATTATTTCGTATTTGCTCGATTTTGTTTTTAATGAAATAGCGAATTGTCTCCCATCATCAGTTTGATAAAGTTTAATCGTTTTTGAAAGTTTTTCTCCATTATTTTTCAGTGTGTTTTCAGGACTGATTCCCCATGCTTTCACCCGGCTAATATTTCCTTTATAATCTGTAAAGTCCTCATAGGTAGATATCTTTTGATATTTGTGTCTAAACTTAAGTTCTTGAAAAAGATAGGTTGCAAACAGTATCTCATTTGGTTTATTTACTAGTCCCAATGGTTCAAACTTCTCCCCATATTTGCGTTTAAGTTTACTGTTAAACTTCTTAATATCTTTTTCAAGACAATATCCGGAGTATGAAAGAGCGTATTTTGAAGGGGTGTATCTTTTGGCATCATGACCATTGTTCATTTTGTCGGAGAAATCAGCAGCATCACTTATTTTTATATCTTCACCAATAAACAACTTAAAGTTATTCCATGCCATTTGAAATGTAGAGCAATAAAAATTCACTTTCTCTTTTTGCAATGTGTCATTCAGTGAAGGTATTACCACGAGTTTATCACTTGTTTGTGCATTTATTGAAAGGGCAATAAACATAGAAAAGAATAAAAGAGGTTTCATGACTTATAACGATTATAGAATATATTATATAACAACTACAATATTATTGAATTATTATGCAATGATTTGTGCATAACAAATATTTCTTTAAAATCCACATTGCCTGAATCATTCGTATTTGTCTCTGTTAAAACAAGTTTTAAATAATTACAATTTCTTAATCGATTTTACCTTTTAAATGCAGATTTTGGGCTAATTTTACTCCATGAATACATCCTCCATTAAAGTGATTGCATTCGATGCCGATGACACCCTTTGGGTGAACGAACCCTACTATCAGGCATCTGAAAAAAAGTTCGAAGAAATTCTGAGTACTTATGCTCCGGGCTGCGAAGCTAGAAAAGAACTGGTCAAAACCGACATACAAAATGTTGATATTTATGGCTACGGAGTAAAAGGTTTTGTACTTTCTATGATAGAAACAGCACTCAGACTCACAGATCATAATATTCCACAGCCGGTTATTCATGACCTGATTAATCTGGGAAAAGATATGTTGCAAATGCCCATTGAACTTCTTGATGGTGTAGAGGCTACACTGAACAATTTAAAGGGTCGCTATAGACTTATACTTGCCACCAAAGGCGATTTGCTCGACCAGCAGCGAAAGTTGAAGAAATCAGGACTTATCGATTGTTTCGACCATATCGAAATTATGAGCGACAAGCAGGAAGCAGATTACACAGATTTGTTACGACGTCTAAAAATTCTCCCGGAGCAGTTTATGATGATTGGAAATTCTATCAAGTCGGACATTCTTCCGGTGTTGGCCATTGGAGGATTGGCTGTACATATTCCGTATCATGTGCTTTGGGAACATGAAAAAGTCGAAAAACCTGCTTCGTCTGATAGATTTGCAGAAGTAGCAACTATTGAGGACGTATTGACGCTGCTTTAAGAAGTCGGATTGAAGTTCTGTTCATTAATCCCCCTTATTTGCATATATAAGGCAAAAAAGATAAACGGGAAAGTACAGTTGGTTGAACGACATAAGTTGGAAACCAAAATAATTTTTGGAAATATGTTTTCTGTACTCCCCGTTAAAAAAATCAACATTAAGTTATACTTGTATCAGGTTGTGTTTGATGGCATATACAACTAGTCCGACGGAGTTAGACGCTTTAACACGTTCAATCATGCGTGCCCTGAGTCCGTCAACTGTGCGATTACTGAGTGAGAGTTTTTCACCAATTTCTAAGTTGGTAAAACCTTTACTGATGAGTTTTAGTATTTCCATCTCTTTATTAGAAAACTTACAGGGGGCTTTATCTTCCTCTTTTTTTGGTGAAAGAAATTTATCGGCCATAATATTCATCAGTTCTTCTGAAAAAAATTGATTCCCGTTCATTACGGAGTGCATTGCTTTTTCGACATCAAAACGGCTTATATTCTTAAATAAAAATCCTTTAGCTCCCGCCTTTAGCATTTCCTTTAAGTGTTTATTGTCCTCGTGCATAGTTAGGGCAATGACTTTCAAACTTGGTAAAATTTGTAGTGCTTTACGTGTAGTTTCTATACCATCTATTCCTGGCAATTTAATGTCCATAAATACAATGTCGGGTTCTGATTCCTGCAATGTGTCCAGAAACTCGTCACCCGAAGAGGATTCATTTACTACTTCGACATTGGGTAGGTTGCATAGTAATGTAACCATTCCTCTTTTGAAGATTTCATGATCTTCTACGACTGCAATTTTTGTCATAATATATCTTTTAGTATTTGTTTTTGATGTTAATGCTTATTTGAAATCCATTACCCGGGCTGGTCTTGATTTTATATGTCCCCGACATCAGAGACACACGTGAAATGATACTTAATAAACCATGACCTTTAATTTCTATCGGAATGGGTTTGGCTTCAAACAAGAAACCGCTTCCATTATCAGAATAGAAGAGAGAAATTTCATTTTCAGCCAAAGCGACTTGAATATTTATCAAGTCAGCTTTTGCGTGTTTTAAAGAGTTGTTAATAAGTTCGATTATGGCACGGTAAAGAAATATTTTGCTTGCTTTTTTCAGTTTACAATCTGGAATTTCAATATTAAATTTGATTTTCGAAGCGTAGGCAATTTTTTCGGTAAATAGTTCAATAGCGCATTTCAATCCTAATTCATCCAATGTGTTGGGCGATAGATTTGTTGTAATTGCCCTGATTTTTTGAATGGTATCGTCAATTAAATCATTGACTTTAAGAAGGAGGTTTTTCCTTTGTAAACTATCTTCACAATTGGTGTTTATCAAATCGAAGTAGAGCTTTAAAACGGAAAGCGTAGGTCCCACATCATCATGGATGGCTTCGGCAATTTTTCTTCTTTCATTTTCTTCTGCTTCAATGGTTTTGCTTATGGCCTGCATTTTAATTTGTATTCTTTCGCTGATATCGTTAATTACACCTATCACCTTCATATTTATTTCATCCAAATTAACTATATTGCAAACGATAGATATGTATTTGTCGGATAAGTCTTTATGTTTTAATACCAGAAAAGGGACTATAGAACTCTTTGTAAGTATAAGTTCTCTTTTAATGTTTTCGTAGTCGGCTGGGTTTGAGAAAAAAGACCGTGTATCTTGATGTATTAGCTCAAAGCTTTCGTAACCCAGTATATTTTTAACAGAGGGACTGACTTCCTCGATGGTACCAGATAAACTAACAATGAAAAAAACATCCTGTATATTTTCAAATAGCATGCGTAGTTTGAGTTCGTTTTTCTTAATTTCCTCCATTGATTGCTGGAGTGTTTTACGCATGAGAATGATTTCAAAGGCTCTGTCGATAATTGTGGGAATGGTTTCTGCAAATCCATTGTTTTTGATTATGAAGTCGATAGCTCCCATTTTCATCAGATCAACGATTAATTGCTGATCGTTGGCTCCAGTCATTATTATAAATGGAGGATTAATACCCTTGCTGTTCAAACGGGTTATTATCTCGTCACAATTAATGTCGGGCAGTCTATAGTCAGCCAATAGAAGCCAGTCGTGATGTTCAGAAAGAAAATCAATGACAGGATAGCCTAAAGCAAATGTTTTTACATTGTAGCCTTTTTCTTTCAGTTTAAAGGATAGTAAATGAGCTACACTTTCATCGTCTTCCAGAATAAGTACTTTTTGCTTCATTTTTTTATGTAGGCATTAATTTTAATAGTTCGTCAGAATAAAATGTTTTTGCACAATGATTCTTTTTTCGTGAAAGACACCTCTATATATACCTAAGAGTATCGAAATTGAAAAGGTAACCACCTGAAAAAAATATCATTCAATTTATTCTATTCGAAAAACGTTGTATCGTGTTTATTATTAGCGATATATGACTTGAAATATTTTTTAAATATTTTTTCAACTTTGATATGTTGATATAAAAGCAGGTAGAAAATGTATTTTTTTTTATGTTCAGTGGTTACCTTTACCATAAATGATACTCTTTATATATGAGAATCGCATTATCTGATCAGCAAATTATCGAAGGTATCCAAAAAAAGGATAATGAAGTTCTTCATTTGGTTTATGAATTATACAGACAAAGAGTGATGGATTTTGTAACCTATAATAACGGGACTGAAAACGATGCTGAAGAGGTATTGCAGGAGGCTATTATTAGTCTATATAAAGAACTCAGAAAGGGTGACTTTGTTCTAAGAAAGTCTTTTGATATATATTTTCGGACTGTCTATAGAAATACATGGAAATACTTGTCAAAGTTGAAGCAAAAGTATTTGCTTATTGAAGCATTTTCTGAAGGAACTATGGAAGACGAGTCTGATTTTTTTCATGAATTTAAAAGAGAGCAATATTTCAGAATAATTATTGATACAGTAAATGAAATGGGAGAGGGTTGCCGGAAGGTGTTGGAAATGTTTTACTTTCAGAAAATGTCAATGTCTGAAATCGCAAAAGAGATGAACTACAAATCGGTACAAATGGCTAAAAACAAAAGATTACGCTGTTTGTCTTATCTTAAGGAGAAGATTAAAGCGCATAATCTGTATAAAAATTTGAGAAATGATGAATAAAGAAGAAAATATCCGCCGCATAGAGGCTTTTCTGGATGGTGAAATGCCAGAAAGTGAAAGCCTACTTTTTCTAAAAGAATTGGAACAAAATCCTGATTTGCAAGCTGAAATGGACTTGCATAAAACCATCAGGGAGGCTATGGTAGACCGTGAAACAGATGATTTGAGAAAGACATTGACAGCCATCCGGATGAAACATTCATCTTCTAAAAATCGGAGTCGTACTTGGTATGTTGCTGCTTCTATCGTCGGGTTACTGATGGTTCTAGGCTCGGTATTTGTAACATTACACTATTCCAGGACTAAATTTAGTGATCATGAATTATTCGAGGCCTATTTTCAACAGGTAGATGCTGGTACATTGACCCGTAATGCAAACGGTTTTGAAGTTTCTGATATCCAGGAGGCTTTGAATTTTTACGATCAGAAGAACTATCAGAAAGCCATCAACCTTTTACAAGGCTTACCCGAAACACTTACCAATAATGCTTTAAAAGATTATTTTACTGGATTATCCTACATGGGGTTAATGAAGTATAATGAGGCCATCCCATACTTTCAGGCTGTAGCCCAGAATAAGGAAACATTATATTATGAAGATGCCATCTGGCAGTCAGGTTTGTGTTACTTAAAGCTTAGCGACAGGGTATCTGCAATCCATGAATTCAAAAAACTGCAAAACGGGTCGACCTATTATAAAACCAAATCGCAGGAAATAATATCAAAAATCGACTAGGCATAAGGTTCTGTGTGATAGTGTTTTGTTTAAATTGTTTTTAGCTTTTTAAAATTAGTTGAAAAATAATTGCAAAATTAACGTTGAAAAGTGGTTACCTTTTTAAAAAATGTACTCTTAGTATTTAGAGAGTGACGTTTAACAATGGTATGGTTGCAAACTTAGTGTTTTAATCGTTATTCTACAGCGGACACCGAAAAGCTGCAAAAGAGTAGGTAGTTTTTTAAGATGAACAGGTATGCAAGATTTTTCAGATGACATCATTAATCGTGTTTGGGAAAAGGCAAAAGTTGTTCCGGGGGTTAATTCAAATTTATACAGAAAAGATGAACATAATGCCTGGATTAAACGAGACAATTATGCAAATACAAAGATGCCCTTATCTTTTGGTTGGTGCATTGAATACATCAAACCAATAACATCCGGAGGTCATCCTAAAATTGAAAATCTTCGTCCTATGCATTGGGAAAATCTGGATCAACCTAATACTGAAAAAGTATGTGGAAAAGTTACTTCCTACCACGATGTAAATGTTTATGTAAATGAAAAACAGCTAAAACGTAGTCTCAAAGAGAAGAAAACACAAAACGAAAAATGAAATTTAAATTTTTTATTTGTCTCAAAGTCTGTTTTTTAGGTGTCGATTCTACATGCTGTCTTAATATTGTTTATGAGACATGAGATATCTGTACATAATCTTGGTTCAATTAAGTAAAAAAATGTATGTTTGTCATAGTTTGATATCAATCCATGAGTAGGGTAGAAGAGATTACCAATGATGTAATTATTGAGGGAATTAGAACAAAAAATTCTTCGATCATAAGTTATATTTATAAAAATTATTACCCTATTATTGAGAATATCATATTGACTCAGTATCATGGCTCGGTAGCTCAGGCAAAGGACATTTTTCAGGATGCTCTACTGACAGTTTACACAGCTACAACTGGAGAAGTGCCTCTGAAAATCAACTATACTTTCATTACATTTTTAAGTACTATCTGTAAAAGACGAATGATAGACGAAATTCGTAAATCGAAAAAGGAAACACGCGAAATTGAATTTGATTGCATACTAAATGACGAACCTAATATTTGCGACCTGATTATTGAAGAGGATAAAGTTCGCCTTTTCGAAAAGCATTTTACTAAGTTAGGAGAAAAATGTAGAGAAATACTATCCATGTTTCTGGAAGGATTAAGCATCAAAGAAATCACTTGTAAATTAAACATGAGCAGTGATCAGTTTACCAAAAAACGACGTTTGCAGTGTAAAATTTCGTTGTTTAAGAGAATTTTTGAAGACCCTACTTTAAAAGAATTAATTAATGGAAAACCCTGGTCTATTCGAGAAATACCTCGATGGTAGTCTGAATGAAAAAGAATATTCAGATTTTCTGAAACGGTTAAATACTGATGCTGAATTTAAAGAGCAATTCAGTGTCTATGAGGCAATGCATATAATGATAGCTCAACACGGGAAAAGGCAAGCCTTCAAATCGGTTATGCAATCAGTTGCTAAGGATTATTTTTCGGAAAATGAAATAATTGAAAAACCAGTTACTCATAACAAAAAAGGAATTCCCTTAATATTCAAAATTGCAGCATCAATTGCCCTGCTTTTCGCCCTTTCGTTATCTGCTTATATGCTCTCCACAATCAATCCTTCAGGTCGGGATTTATATGCCGAGTATTACAGTCCGTTGAAAGTTGACTTTATTACGCGTTCTGGATCCGATTCAATTTTTGGAATTAATAAAGCTTTTGCATCATATCAACTAGGGGATAGTAAAGCTTGTCTGAAGACATTATCTGAACTCGAAATTCATGATAGCCTGTTAGTACAGATAGCCTTTCTTCGTGGTCTTGCTTATCTCGAAATTCAAGATTTTACCAATGCAGAATTATCTTTAACCTTAGCTTCTTCTGACACTTCCAATATTATTTATAATGATGCTTTATGGTATTTGTCGCTGGCTTATTTATCAAATAACGACACTGCGAATGCGAGTTATTATCTTTATGAGCTTATTGCGTCGCAATCGTCGTATAGTCTGAAAGCCAGTGAAATACTTGAAAAGATTGAAGATTAACTGAATCTCATGTTTAAAGACTCCAAATGGCGAATTGCTAGTCAATCTTTTTACATTTAATACTCTTTTTCCAGGCTAGAAACATCAATAATAAAATGACAGATATTGAAATTATTAGCAACAACTTTTGTGTACTGAAAAACCCTGAGTCCATAGGCGAAGTATCACCGATGATAACATATCCGGACCAGTAATATGGATGTGCGTTCAGGGGATGTGTTTCTTCCAAATATTTAATCTTGGCTTGTCTTAATGCTTCGGCTTTATCTTGTCCATCAGATAAATTGGTATAGAACATTTTCATCAGATTGTTGCTACTCAAATCGCTCACCGACCATAAAGTCATTATTACACTGGGACATCCCGCATACATAAAGGCTCTGGCAAGGCTCATGACCCCTTCGCCATTTCGTAATTTACCTGTCCCAGTATTGCAGGCACTCAGAACCACCAGTTCAGGATTTAATGTCATATTGTAAATTTCCCAAGCATTGAGTATGCCATCTTCTTCATTCCCCCCTGTTTCGAAAATGAGTCGGGAGCTCAACGGGTCGGTATTATCAGATTCTCCATGCATAGCGAAATGCAATATTTTATAATTGGTCGCTACTTTTTTAAACTCATTTTCAGTAGCTTCTGTGCCCGAATATAATTTCCCCGGGTAAATGTTTTGAATGGAGGCTACTTCTTCTGAGGCTCCTTTTAACGGCTGAAGACGGTTTGTTTCTAAAGCATCTTTAACCAAACCTTCGGGCGAACCATATTCGGGAGCAAAGGCCAGTAAACCGTTTTCTGGTGAAGCGGGGCTCTTATATGGATGGCAGTATAATGTCGCGGAATTGGTATAACTGATCTGGTATTTTTTAATCAAGTAGGGAAGATTAATGTAATCGGGACGGGAACTATTTGTTGGAATCTGCTCTGTTAGTGCCTCAAATGGGATATAGTTTAATAGCCCATCCCTAACTATGATTAAATGTTTATCCTCAATTTCTTTTTCCAATGGACGAATCAGTACATCGTAAAGGCCAGTTGCATGTTGAGTGTATGCGTCGAAACTCTTCTTCGTTGTAGCTTCGGGCCCCCATTGGGAAAGTTCCTGAATAAATTGTGTCAGATCCAAAGAAAAATCCTTGGACAGTTCTTTTTGCAAAAAAATAGTTTGGCTTGAACTGATATAAAAGTAATACAAAGTGGAGTCAGACATAACATATTCTATCATACAGTCATTCTTATCCAACTTTTGCTGTAATTCTCCCAGCGAAATATAACGGGGGTTGACCCATGTATTGTAGTAATTTGGAAAGTCGGATTTTATTAATGTATAATATTTTTCCTGCAAATCGTAGAGCTTATATAACTTATTGTTGATGTAAGTCAGATATTTAGGGTCTGGGTTTCTTTTCTTCAAGTCGACAATATAGCGTTCAATTTTTGCTATGTTTTTACGTAATTCCTGATCTTTATTGAAAAGCTGATTGTTGATTCCTGGTTCGGATGCATTCGATAATAACGATACTTTTTCCAGCAGCAAAGCTGCTTTCCCGCGTTCCATAATATTGAAAGCAATTTGCAAATAGGAGGCTTTTTTGTTGCATGAAAATACTTCGTAAACGGCTTTTAGTGCTTCATTATACACTGCTCTTTCATTTTCAGCCAATAGAAGTTTGCCTTCATCAAACTGGTAGTCGCTTTTTATTTTCTCCAGTTGTTTAATGATTTCCAGATAACAGGAAAGACTTTGTAGCGCATAAGCTTCTTTTTTGTCTGGAAAAATATCGCTTAAATGTAACAAGAATGTGGCTTTGCCTTTGAGTGCCCGGATATATTCAGATGGATATACAATGTCTTGGTCAGCAGGAAAATGACCCACCCCCGAATACTTGTCTGAGCAGGCCGCCTGAATGGCTTGGTTATATGTTTGCTTTGCCAGATGATACAGCCCGCAATCTTTATATATGCCTGCCAACGAAGTTAATGCAATAGAAGTGGACCCGCTTTTTTCTCCCATAGCCTGCCGAATCAGTTGGCAGGACTCCCGCCCCATAGCCACGGCTTCGTTTTGTTTCCCCATTAAAACAAGCAGCTCGGAATAGTTCTGGTAGTCTTTGGAGAGACTATAAATATTGATATCCGCTTTCTTTTTCCTTTCTTTAATGGCCTTCTGAAAATATTTCTCTGCCTTCGTGTAATCTTGTAATTTTGTATAGGATAAACCATATAAATCGAGCAAATCTGCAAATTCTGAGTTCATTTGCTCATTCAAATAGGTAAAGGCAGTATCTAATTTATCAATTGCTGAATTATAATCTTTTAATTTATAGGAGTTTATTGCAGATTTGTGCCAAATGCTTGATTTTATATAATTATACTCAGGGTCGGTATTATTCATGTATTGAAATGCTAAAGAGTAATAATAATCTGCTTTTATGAAATCAAATTTCCTAGAATAATCATATCCCAGTATGCTTGAAATATAGGCTATAAGAAAATTATTGTATCCATTGTCATATTTTATATATAATGATAATGCCTTCCTTAAATATCTCTCGCTAGTTGTGAAATCTTCAAAATATTTATATGTAGTGCCAAGGCAATGAAAATGATATGCCTTAGTCAAGGAGTCTATAAAAATTTCTTTCTTTGAAGCTTGTTCAATTATTTTGTATAAGTCATTATCTATGTTCCTTTTACCACTTGCAAAATATAGACTTGCTAAAGATGTTACTTCATAGTCGACTTTTTTTGAATAAAATAACCAGATTGAGTCAGAAGCATTCATTACTTCACTGAAATATTGGCAGGATTCTCGAAAATTATTCTTGTTTTTGCTTATACTTCCTAAGTACATCTTAGAAAATGAACTATACTCATTCTCATTTTTAATTACTTTTTGAAAAGCTTTTTCTGCATTATCGAAATCACTTATTGAAAAGTAATAATATCCTGTAACTTTATTTAATAAAGCTATAGTTTCTATGTCAGATATATTGAATTTTTCTAACAATAATTTTGATTCAATAATTTTTTTATATGCAAGTGGATAATTTACTTCTGAAATATGACATTCAGCCATATTTAGTTGAATAATTGCTTCTTTTTCATTGAGTTGGTGTTTTTTGCAATTTGTAAGGCTTTGTTCAGTTGTATTAACGAAGAGTCGTATTGATTGGAATTATAGTAGTTATTTCCTCTTTTTAATAACTCGTTTAATAATAACGTATCGTTAGCATTTTGTGCCAATAGACAAATGGTAAAAAAGTTGAATAAGAATGCGAAGGTGTAAGAGTTTGAAAATCTAGTCATTACTTCTTTTGTCACGATAAATGTAAATCTACTTGTTTTTTTCTTTAAAAAAAACTGAAAGCTAGGGTTACTATTTATATCATGGTACGACTATAGATTGAAACCCTAAAACCTCAACTTATGAAAAAGCAAATAGTTCATTTTTTTGTCATGGCAATTGCTGTGTTGTTTTTTACAATTTCATCTACGACCTATATTAATGCGCAGGTGAATAAAGAAGATCCTCCAACTTATCCTTTTCCTCCACCACCACCTCCTCCAACAAAGTAAAATTTAAAGAAATGCTGAGCTTGTCTCAGCATTTTTTGTTTAATAGTACAATGATAGCGTTTAGAAAATAGGTGTGCAGCATACCTCTATTAACTTCAAGAAGTCGTTAATTCCCGCCATGTTGGTAGCATTTTCCATTGGGACTAGTTGTTTTACGTTTGCAGCGCGTGCCATTCTTAGTTATTTGGCTGCACTGAACGGATGTGCCAGAAGAAGGAGTGTTAGTTTCTTTTACCTCCTGTTTTTCTGAAAACCATTGTTTTATTTGGATCTTGCTTTCAAGTATGTTTTCAATGGAGTTGGGGAATACAGGGAAAAAGTCTATGTCTGTTAATGTTTCCAATGAATCTATAGTGATAGCATAGTCGCTCAAACGTTGAGTAGCAGTTTCGTTGGGCAATAAAAAAGCAATGGCTTCAGGTTCAGAGTGATTGATGTGAAGTATGATTTTGTAAAAGTACTTTGGGACAGCTACTTCGTTCACGCCAATAGGTGTGAGGTTGCCTTTTAGAACTCCGCCGGCGACAATAAACAGACTATCTTTTTCCAATGCCCAGGACCTTACACTCTCTTCGAGCTCTTTCCAAATCCCTCTGTTAAAAGAGGGCAGTTGTGGGCTCATGTTACTCATCAGGAAACATTCTTTCATGGCAATAGAATCGTACTTCATATCCGCAGCGGGTGCCAGGTGACCTTTATCGTAACCGGATTTTGCATAATCGCTGGAGTGAGCCGATCCGGTAATGACAGAACTGTCAGCGCGAAACTTATTACTTCGTTCAATGTTGCCTGAAAGCCTTTGGGCGGTGAGCAAATAAGCCACCCATTCGGCTTGTTCGTGGGGCTCAGAATACGACAAAGTGAAGTAAGTATGGTAAACTATCTGCTGGGTTGTTGAAGTGGGTAAGAGGTTAATATCCTGCGCAAAAGACAGCGTCGGGATAATGAGTACAAGTGATGTAAGTAAGGACTTAATTGTCATCGAAAAGGGTATAGTTCTACAATTCAAAATTACGCTTTTCTAGGTCAAATTATTTATTAAAACATTAAACTATCTTCGATAAGACGAATTCCCATTCATGATACGGCCTTTAGAAATCATATCAACAACTTGTAATCCGGCCTGCATACTGGGCCAGATACCATGACTAAATTTAGGAACAAATAATCCTTTTATGGGTGTTCTTGTTTTGATTCTGTTTTTGCCAAAATTTTGGGGTACAGGTAGCATGTCGTATTGAGAGCCTGTGGGTGTTCCTATGAAGTTTTTATATGTTGCGGGTGTCGAAATATCAGTAACTAATATGTGTTTTGTAAGCTCCGGGATCATATATTCTTCTATTTTGTTGATGTAAAACAGAGCAACATCATTTTTCTTTTTTACATATTCTTCTGGATTTCTTTCTTTAAGTTCTATCCAGTATTTAGCAGGAACCGGAACGACGTGTATCACCAATGTGTTTTTTCTACCTGTCAAAAGCGAAGGACAAATGGCCGCCATGTGAAAACAGGAATCTGACTGAATTAGGTCATTGTTTTCCCATGCTTTAAACATTTTTTCAAAGGCATCAGGCCCGGAAGTCAAAACATTATATCCACAGTTAAACCCGAAGTCAGAAAGATTTATTTGATCATCGAGGCCAAGTTGAATGGAAAAACCCGAAGGAGACATCTTGACTTTGCTTAACTTTTTATAAAAACCCAAATTTGCTTTTTTAAGCACATCTAATCCCAACAACTTTTCATAAGTGACTTTTGTATCTGCTGTACAAATTACAAATTCAGAAGTTATAAATTCACCTGTTTTGAGATAAACACCTTCGATTTGATTATTGTTGGTAATAATCTTTTGAACTTCACAGTCGGTACGAATTTCAATTCCACTTTCCTTAATTTTCTTAGCTAGTGCAATTGGAAACTGAATAAAACCCTTTTCTGGTCGGAAACTTCCTTTTAGAGTTGTTATCATTGCACAAGCTGTTAGTAAGGCAGCACAACGGTCGCCCGACAATCCACTAAAAGAAGAAAAAGTGTCAATGATGCTTAATACTTCGGGGTTTTTAAATTGAAATTTTTTGAGGAAGTCATGAAAAGTGAGATTTGATGTGGCCAGAATTCGTTTGCAATGAAGAAGTATTCCTGGAATTTGATACAAGTGGGGTTCTGTTTTTAAGTAATTCAATTCCTGATGCATTTTCAGACAATATTGAAAGAATCGTTGTATGCTTTTTTTGTCTTCTGGATATCGCTCAATAAGCATTTCTTCGAATGCTTTATGAGACGAAGGAATAGGAATAATTTGGGCTGTTTTTGTTTGGATATCAGCCTTAAATAGTCTTGCATAATAACCATCGAATTTCTTTAGAGGTATGTCAATGTCAAAATAGGTAAGTAGGTCAGAAACATCAGGAATTATTTGAGTTGTATCGAAATGAAAACCCTTACGTGCAAAAGTAGTGACACAGCCTCCGGGAATTTTATTTTTCTCAAGAATCAGA
>PHDH01000320.1 GCA_002840935.1 Bacteroidetes bacterium HGW-Bacteroidetes-21
GTCCAGCCTTTGTGTGCAAAACGTCCCATTTTAACCACGTCCAATACTTTGATATCGGGAATCATACCGGTATTTGAAAGAATTAAGGACAATAAGGCTGTACGACGTGCCGGTGAAATAGTCGACAATTCGTTCCCGTTTATTTCAATTTTTCCTTCGAAAGGTTTTATAAGACCGGCCAATGTTTTAAGTAAGGTACTCTTTCCGGATCCGTTTGTTCCGATAACGGCAATAAGCTGACCTGTTTCAGCCGAAAAAGAAAAAGGCTGTAAAAGCAGGGACTTTCCTGTATAACCAATGCTTAAGTCTGTAATTTTTAGCATAACTTCATACAAATAGTTTACGACCTTTAAACAAGACCCAAAAGACTACAGGAATACCCACCAAAGAAGTCACAGAGTTTACAGGAATCTGAATATCCTGTATGAGGCTGCGCGACAAAATATCAGCGCCAAGCATCACAAAAGCACCTGTTAATATGACACCGGGAAAAATAACTCTATGATCAGAACTATTGAAAATCATACGGGTAATATGCGGGACAGCCACACCAATAAAAGCCAGAGGACCACAAAACGCCATCACAGAACCAGTCAACAAGCCAGTTGTAATAAAAATGAGTATCCTTGTCAACTTTACTTTAACGCCTAAAACAGAGGCATATTCGTCTCCGGCACGTAACAAGTTAAGAGCATTATTCAGAAAGAAAGAAAGTATAATTCCGGCAATAACGACCGGGATAAAGATTGACAGTTGTTTTTGATCGATAGATCCCAGACTTCCCATAGTCCAGACAACAAAAGATTTAATATCTCTCTCGGATGCGAAATATTGTAAAATACTCACCAAAGCAGAAGCCGAACTTCCGAGCAAAACCCCTGCGACAAGAACTGAAACCGGATTTTTCAATCGCAGATACACGGCAAAAATAACCAATAAGAAAAGTAAACTACCCAAGGCACTGGCAATAACGACACTGGAAAAAGCAGCATAACCACTCAGATGCAATCCAAAAGCTGAAAACCCCATGGTGATAATAGCCACACCTAATGCTCCTCCAGAGCTAATTCCTAAAACATAGGGACCCGCCAATGGATTCCGGAAAACACTTTGCATTTGCATCCCACTCACAGCCAAAGCAATACCACTTAATACGGCAGCAATTGTTCTGGGCAACCTGATCTCACGAATTGAAATAATTTCCCATTCACTTAAATTAAAATGAAGCAAATGCGAAAAACTCCCCAACCCAATACTTACAAAAACAAGTATTAAGGTTAATATTAAAAGTAAAGAAAACTTATATATTTCGGAAGGGAATTTCATGGATCTAAATTACAATTTCTGAAAATAATAATAAGATTGTTTTCTATCATTTCCCTGAAAGAATATCCTTACAAGATCATTAAGAACTCTGTCGGGGTTTACCACAGCACTTTCCCAAAAGTCGTTTCCACCTGCTTCGTTGAGCTTTGCTGCATTATTATATATATTATCAGCTATAAAAGGGTGAATACGAGTATATCTTTCGTCCCTTTCGGACAGAGCAGGAAGACTTGTAGCAAGGTCGCAATTAAGCCAGATATCAGCACTTGAAAGTCCTTGAAAAGCCTTCTCAAAAGAATAGGGAATACTTTCCTTACTTTCATTATCAGCATATATATAAGTTCCTCCGGCGTCCTGAATGAAAACAGACATATAACTTTTTCCCCCAGGCACATACCAAACATCTCCCACAGGTGAACCTGAAAAAACTAAAGGTCTTGATGTTTTATTTATAGCTTCCGATTTAACAGCCATGTAAGAAGCTTTTCTTACATTATAAATAGAGTCTGCTTTTTGACGGCAATCCATCAAAACACCAAAAACCTTGATCCACTCTAACCGTCCCAAAGGATGATACTCAAGATAATCGGAAATATACATTACAGGAATACCTAAATCCTGTAATCTTGTTACAAATCTTGCATGTTCTTCACCTACTCCATAAACCAAAGCCAAATCGGGCTTATTTTGAATAAAAAAGTCATAATTAAT
This sequence comes from Bacteroidetes bacterium HGW-Bacteroidetes-21, assembly GCA_002840935.1. GTDB lineage: Bacteria > Bacteroidota > Bacteroidia > Bacteroidales > GWA2-32-17. Next base: position 2,038 of record PHDH01000320.1, read on the forward strand.
ATTGTCCTCGTACCCTACTTCAGTTACCAAATGATCATGTTTCATTTGCATTACAACAGAATCAGATATAAAACGAAGGCCCGAAATACCAGCAATTCTCTGTTGCATTTCCAAAGCCGAAAGATAAGCCACATGTGAGCTAGAGAAGCAAACAATTTTATTTACAGGAACATGAATTATATTTTTAGCACTTAAACTGTCAGAAAACAAATAGGTAAGTTTGGCATTTGTGGCACCTTGCCATGGGTTAAAAATATCAATAATTGAAACAGCGCCAGAATCACGAATTTCAAAAGAAACAGCAAAATCATTTCCGGTTTTACTCAACGAATTCTCTTGTATTGCTTCGTGTTGTTTCGACGTACATGCTGAAACAGACAGAATGAGAAATGTAACACTAAAAATGAACTTATTCAGTTGTTTCCTGACTAAATAAGAACTTTGAAATCGACTGACCATTTTTAAAATAATAAACACCACCCCAATTATGAGTCACTTCCCTATAATCATTGGCAACACCACTTCTGTTTACAATGATTCTTTTAATCTTTTTCCCTCCAGTAGCATCATAATTTTCTTCTGTAATTCCTTCAGGATACTTTCTGGCAAGTTCAGACAAATACTTTTCAGCAACTGCTTTATTAGCAAAATCGATTTCTTCTAATTGCTTTTTGTTCTGATTTTTTAATTCTTCCTGTATATCAAATATTCTCTTTTTAGGCAAAGCCTCGTCAGGTTTAATGTTGGATGCATTTCTAAAACTAGCGATAGCAGATGGGTAGTCACTATTTGAATAAAAAGTTTCACCTTCTGCCATGACTTTATTATATGCTTCATCTTTCTTCTTTTGTTCGGCTTCTTGCTTTCTAATTACGACCATTTGATTCTCAATTTCAACCAATTTGTTTTTTGGATATGACTCATCTGGTTTTAGCTTTGATGCCATTTCGAAATCCTTTTTAGCTTCGTCGAATTTTTTTGCCGTTAATTCGGCATCTCCTTTTTTGATAAAACTATTATTAAATGTAGAAATTATTTCTGATA
>PHDH01000321.1 GCA_002840935.1 Bacteroidetes bacterium HGW-Bacteroidetes-21
CACAACCTGTCCTTTGGCCGATGCATCCAGTTTTTCAATGTCAGCTTTTAAGAGGCTTTCGTACGATTTCCATGCTTTATTTCTTTGAATGACCATTAGCGAGAAAATAATGATAATCATTACCATGATGGACTTGAACCCGGTAGGGATTTTCAGACTTTTACTTTTATTTTTTCTGTCGAAGTAGTTGAAAAGCAGTAAGGTAAATGCTCCGCAATATCCCAGCGAAGCTTGAAAAGCAAGCCTTTCTCCCACAATACCGTTCACTGGAATAAAATAATTGGTAAAGACCGAAATGGAAATGAAGAAGAAAAGTATGAAAAACCCCAGCGGCTTTTTTTGTTGCATTTGCCGTAAAGCCAGAACGAACAGTCCTAAGGAAACAAAAATGAAAGTGATGGCTAAAACATAGCTAAAAGTTGTTTCGGGAAACATGTTAAACCCATAGTAAAAGCGAAGAGGATAGGGAATAACTAGTATCTTAATATAAAACCACAAAGAGGTGCCGGCCATGAAAATCTTGTCTGTAAAACTATGGTTAAAGTGCAAAGGATTTTCGAAGAAGAAAAGATCTTTTTGTGCATTTTCCAGAATTAAATCAGGCATTTTCCAGGCCAACCAGGCAGGAATGAAGAAGAGGACAAATAATAAAATGGGTTTATAAAAATGGCGTACATTAAAATCAGGTAAAGGCTTTTTAATGAAATAAATAAAAGGGAAAAGCAAGGGGTAGGTGAGGGCGTTTTCTTTCGTCAGAACGGCTATAAATAACACAAAGATGATGGCAGGGAGATAGTACCATTTTTTGCTGTCTATATATTTCAGGAATAGAATTAATGAAACAATTCCCAAAATCATGGCAATAATTTCCTCTCTGTTCTTCAGACTGGCAACAACTTCAGTATGAATAGGGTGGGTCGCAAAAAGAAGGACGATATAAACCACAAGTGTTTGATTCAGTTCGGGAAACAGCGATTTCAAAAATTGAAAAATTAAAAAACATAAAAGACAGAAATAGAGTATGCTCAATAGGTGGAATGCACCCGGGTGATTACCGAAAAGGCTCCATTCAATGGCATACAAACTTCTGACAACCGGTCGGTAACCGAAGGTATCTCCTTTTTCCTGATGATAGTAACTGGTGAAAATTTCGGGGATGGCCGATATTCCTTGCTGAATCTGCTTGTTATCCTGAAGAATATAGCTGTCGTCAAAAGAGTAGCCATTCCACAACGGGTTAAAATACAATGCGAAGGGGAGTATAAATAGCCAGTATTTCGTTTTCAGAAATTTCATGAGGCAAATCTACATTTTTTTTAATAATTCTTAATTCATAAATCGTTACAGAAATTATAGATAATTTTGTGAAAAATTTCCTGATGAATATTCGCAGCATTATAAGTAATGACAATTATTCCCGAGAGGAAATTTTGTATTGCCTGAATTCGCAAGGGGATGATGAATTGGCTTTATTGGAAGCCGGGGGGCGGATTAGAAAGCAATTTGTATCCAATAAGGTTTACCTCAGAGGATTGATCGAATACTCGAATATTTGTGCTAAAAACTGCTTTTATTGTGGCATACGCAGAGAGAATAAAACCGTGGGTCGGTATTGTTTGTCCGATGAAAATGTGCTGGATGCAGCCCGTTTTGCTATGGCAAAGAATTATGGCTCTATCGTTATTCAAAGTGGTGAATTGTCATCGCCCGATTTTGTAAAAAGAATCGAGCAGCTAATTCGGGAGATAAAGAGAATGTCGGACGGAAATCTCGGAATCACATTGTCTTTGGGTGAGCAGACCGAAGAGACATATCAAAAATGGTATGATGCCGGGGCACATCGATATTTATTGAGAATCGAGGCATCTAATCCCACGCTATACAAAAAGCTGCATCCCGATGACCCTTTGCACAGTTATGAAACCCGGGTGAATGTTCTTCAAACCATTAAGAAAGTGGGTTATCAGACAGGCACAGGGGTGATGATCGGACTTCCTTTTCAGACCATGGAAGACCTGGCAGATGATCTCTGTTTTATGCGCGACATCGATATTGATATGTGTGGTATGGGGCCATATGTTGAGCATAAGGAAACTCCTCTCTTTCAATACAGGGATCAGTTAATGTCTCAGAACGATAGACTGAGTCTGACGCTCAAAATGATTGCCACTTTGCGCATCATGATGAAAAACATTAATATAGCCTCAACTACCGCCTTGCAGGCTATTAATAAAGAAGGCAGAGCGCAGGGAATTCTAGCAGGGGCCAATATTCTCATGCCAAATATAACTCCCGGAAAGTTTCGCGATAGTTATTTGTTGTACGAAAATAAACCCAGCACAAACGAAGAAGCCGAAGATAGCACATCCAGTCTCGAAGCCATAATACTTCATGCCGGAGCCGAAATTGGTTATGGGGTTTGGGGAGATTCACTGCATTATAAGTCGAAGTTGTAGAAGAAGAAGTTTGATTGCAGATTACAGGATTGGGTATTTTTGATTGGAGATTGCGGAATGCCGGATTGTAGATTGCAGATTTTTGATTTGACAAGTCAGAGACGCTGTTTGTGTTGTGGGTGGTTCTCCTTGATGCAGTTGATAATATTCCCCAAAATTTCGATATACAATTGAGCAAATTGTCAGCCAACTGGCGGATCATTTGGTTTGTAAAGCTAATTTGTTTTTATAAAATGAAAAACGACGACAATTTAGTGCACCCCTTACGAGATAAGCACCATGCCAAAAAGAAGGGTGAAAATCAGAGAACCCAGTTTGGAAAAAAATCACAAATATTTGGGGTATGATATTTAAAATCAAAAAAAAATGTGTTTGTGAAAAATTAAAATTTTGACTACAGTAATATACTTTTCTAAATCAGCTTACTTACAATTTTTAACAAATTGTTTGATATTTTAATAATTTGGTTTATTTTTGATAAATAAATAATCATTTGTAACTTGTTTATGATTACGGCAAAAAAACGATATAAATTAATTAACATGAGAGAAGAAATATGGGGTAATGACAGAGGAAAAAAGTTGATTTTTGGCTCAAATAATTCATACAGTTTTTTTGT
>PHDH01000322.1 GCA_002840935.1 Bacteroidetes bacterium HGW-Bacteroidetes-21
TTCACATAATTGTTTATCAAATAATTTCTTTAACCGGCCTGCCTTATGCTTGCCTGCCTGCAGGCATTTAGATTGCTTCCGATTCTTTTATGTATTGATAATCATTAGTATACGACTTAAATCATCGCAAATACGTAATTTTTTTATTTTTATTTTAATGTTCTTCGATTTAAATGCGTTTGCCCTGACGAAATCATAGAATTAATGGCAATGTAATTTTTAACTACTTTTATAAATAAGTATTTATTGAAATGCAAATTTTCTCTTAACCTTGTAATTAACAAATAAATTATTGAAAAATGGAAATGACAATCACTTTCGAAGGTAAAGCAAAAGTTATAGCTGAATATGACGGAATGAAAATTGAAACCGACCAGCCCTTTCCCTCGGGAGATGGATCTGCCCCCACTCCCTTTAATCTTTTTCTGGCATCTTTGGGCACTTGTGCAGGTATTTATGTAAAATCATTTTGCGATCAGAGAAATATCCCCACCAAAGGCATTAAAATCACTCAAAGAATGCAATATAATCCAACAGCAAAACTCATTTCAGAAATTCTGATTGATATTCAACTTCCAGCCGACTTCCCCGAAAAATATAAAACAGCTGTAATAAATGCATCTGATTTGTGCGCCGTAAAAAGGCATTTACACAATCCTCCGGTAATTAAAACGATTGTCTCTACCCTATAAACATTTTCAGCTTTCCAGTTTCCAATTAAGTATTCCGGATTTATCTGCTCTCTCTTGGCTATCCAATGAATCAGAATATTTTCAGATAATTAGTATCTTCAGACTCTGTTATGAATGAAAAAACAATAAATATTGGAATACTGGCTCACGCTGATGCAGGAAAAACGACAATCACCGAAAACCTGCTATTCATTGGCAAAGCCATAAAACAAAAAGGGAGTGTTGATAAAGGAACCACCTCAACCGACTTTCTGGATATCGAAAAAGAAAGAGGAATTTCAATTCGTGCAGCCATCAACACCTTTACATGGGAAAATACACTTGTTAATCTGATTGACACGCCAGGCCATGTAGATTTTTCGGCTGAAGTGGAAAGAGCCATCAGTATTCTGGATGCTGTTATTCTAGTTGTTTCCTCCGTAGAAGGCGTACAGTCACATACCATAACTATTTGGCAAACGCTGAAAGAATGTAATATCCCCGTCTTCTTTTTCATCAATAAAATTGATCGAACAGGCGCCGACACGGAAGCTGTTCTTGAAGAAATTCAAAAAGAGCTTACAGGCTCCCTCGTGCTTATGCAAGAAGTAGTGGCTGAAGGAAGAGACAGTGCACAAATAATTCCTTATTTTTCGGGGACTTCATTTGACCCATGTCTTACCGAAACAATTGTTGAAGCCGACGATACACTACTCGAAAAATATCTCACAGATGGAGTTGTTTCCGACAAGGATCTTTTAATGTCCTATTCCGGCAGCATAGCCAGCACTATACTTTTTCCTGTTTATACCGGTTCAGCCAAAAATGAAATAGGAATCACAGAACTTCTTCATGGAATATCATCCCTGCTGACTCAAAAAGCCGGAAACACCAACGAAGAACTATCTGCCCTTGTGTTTCGTATCGATCACGACAAAACATTGGGAAAACTGGCAGGAGTGCGCATTTTCAGCGGCCAGATTAAGTCCCGAGATATTATTTTTAATCAAAGTCTTGGAAAAGAACAAAAATGCACACAACTTAGAAAATACCGTGGCGCAAAACTCGAACCCACCGAGGTTCTTCTGGCAGGGGAAGTTGGTGCCGTCAGCGGACTCAGCGAAACAAAGATCGGAGACATATTGGGCTCCGACAAATACACTCCCGAACAAGTTCGAATGAAAGAACCACTACTCACAGTAAAAGTGAATGCCGTTGATGAAAAAGACTATGCGAAACTGGCCGCAGCACTCACTGAACTCTCAACCGAAGATCCTGCTTTGGCTTTCGACTGGAATCGTGAAGACGAGGAATTACACCTTCAGCTCATGGGCTGGATACAGATTGAAATACTTGAATCATTGCTTGAATCACGATTTAGTGTAAAAGCCAAATTTGGAGATCCTACGGTCATTTTCAGGGAAACGCCTGCAAAGCAAGGCGAAGGATATGCCCGTTACTGGATGCCCAAACCCTGCTGGGCTATTGTCAAGTTCCTTATGGAGCCCGGAGAACCCGGAAGCGGCATCGTCTATCAATCGAAAGTCAGTGTCGACAAAATACAACAGAAGTATCTGAACGAAATTGAGAGAACCGTTCCAGAAGCTTTGAAACAGGGAATTAAAGGATGGGAAGTAAGTGACATAAAGATTACGCTTATCGAAGGTGAAGATCATGAGATGCATACACATCCCGGCGATTTTATAATTGCCACCTATATGGGTATAATGAACGGACTGGTAAACACTGGCACTCATTTTCTCGAACCCGTTATTTCGTTTAAAATATCTGCAAACGAAGATTTACTAGGAAAAATTACCAGCGACATAACTCAAATGAGGGGACAATTTGAAAGTCCCGAAATTGAAAAAGGGAAATTTACACTCAAGGGCATCCTACCCGTTTCAACCTCATTGGATTTTCCGGTGAAGCTCAGTTCCAGATCGCCGTTCTTGAACTCGGCGGTCTCGATGTCCAGCTTGCCGTCGGCCATGCGCAAGAGCAGCGTGCCGTCGCCCAGTCGCACCGCGGGGACGGGGATGCCCTGCACCTTGCCGGCGCCGACGGCCACATCCCGCAGAGTGGTGTGCAACACGCCGTCGCCCCGCGTCGGGCTGCCCGGGTCGGCGGCGAACTGCGCGCTGCCCGATAGCAGGCCCGCCAAAGGCAGCTCCGCCCACTCCGGGGGCAGGGGGAGTTGAGCGAGTTGTACGTCGGCCCACTCGGCGTCTAGGCGGGGCGGCTGTTGCCACAGGCCCGTCATCTCTAGTTCTCCGCCCAGGGTCGTCGACCGCACTGCGGCTGCGGGCTCGCCGGTGAGTAGCCGGCGCGGCAGCAGGTTGAACTGCAGGGAGGTGAGCTCCCAGCGCCGCTCGGGTTGCTCGGGGAGGTACAG
>PHDH01000025.1 GCA_002840935.1 Bacteroidetes bacterium HGW-Bacteroidetes-21
CTATTCTTGTCCTTATTAATTCATCAATATAAGCTCCAGAATTTATCGCTGCAGAAAAATCTCGGGCCAAAGATCGGATATAAAACCCCTTGCCACAGTGAATTCTGAATGTTGCCTTGGGAGGTGAAAAATCCAACAGCTCAAAAGAATGGACCACCGTTTCACGTGCTTCCATAATAGCTTCCTTTCCGGCTCGGGCATATTCGTACGCTCTGCGTCCATTGACCCATTTGGCAGAGTGGATCGGCGGAATCTGCATAATATTTCCAATAAACTCGGGAATGGTTTTCAAAATTAATTCCTGAGTAATATGTTCTGTTTCAAAATGACCTTCGACGGGCTGTTCCTTGTCGAAACTAGCTGTAGTAGCGCCAAAAACCATTGTTGTTACATACTCTTTATCAAGACCTGTATACTCTTCAATCTTTTTTGTCGCCTTACCATAACAAAGAACCAATAATCCCGTTGCCAAAGGATCGAGTGTGCCAGTATGACCGGTTTTCATTTTTTTCCCGGAAACCGACTTAATCATAAACCTGACTTTATTTACAACATCGAAGGATGTCCAGCCATATGGTTTGTCTACAAGTAAAAGCCCGCTTTCTTCCATCAGGCTAAATTGAAAGTGAGATACCCATCGACCAAAGTATAATAATTACAAGTCCTACAATGATACGATATATCCCAAAAGAGAAAAACCCATAACGGGTTAATAATGAAATGAATGCTTTTATGGCAATCATAGCAACGAAAAACGCCACAACATTACCAATAATGAGCAGGTGAATATTCTCAGCAGTAAAAGCTTCATGGGTTTTCAGCAACTTATAGGCTGATGCAGCAAACATGGTAGGCACAGCCAGAAAAAAAGAAAACTCAGCGGCAGTTTTACGATTCAATTTCTGAGTCATCCCCCCAATTATTGTTGCTGCAGAGCGAGACACCCCCGGTATCATGGCAATACACTGAAAAAGGCCAATTACAAAAGCATTTTGGTTTGTCACATTTTGCTCCGACTTAGGCTTTTTAAACCATCGATCGGTAAAAATCAGAATAATTCCTCCTAAAAATAAAGAAACAGCAACCGTGATAACGCTTTCGAGCATGGCGTCGATGTAATCTCCCAATAAAAAACCTAAAATGGCTGCCGGAATAAATGCAATAAAAAGTTTATAGTAAAAATTAATGGTCTTAAAAAATCGTTTCCAATAAAGAACAACCACTGAGAGTATTGCCCCAAACTGAATATTTACGATAAAAGCCTTAAGGAATTCACTATTTTCGAGTCCCAGCAAATTCTGGGCAATAATCATATGACCTGTTGAAGATACTGGTAAAAACTCAGTTAATCCTTCAACTATGGCAAGGATAATAACATCAAAAATAGTCATAAAATACTAGTCCTTCGGTTTTCTAATAATCGCATAAATGATCGAAATAAAACCGACCATAACAACGACTGGAGCCAGTGTAATACGTCTAAAGCTGAACACTTCGGGATTAAAGATACTGGGATCCTCAGATTTTCCACCAGACATTAAGGCAAAACCAATAAGGATAATGGCAAAACCAATAGCAATAAACAGATAATTCGACTTACTCAAAGGAAAATCTTGTTGACTCTTAGTTTCGTTTTTTACAGACATGTACTAAATTTTTAATAAGACAAATCACCTTTTTTCATTCTAAGAAAACGGTTAACCGCAAAGAAAGTAGAAAGGGTAGTGAAAATCACAGAGAATATAATAATAATGAGGAAAAGTACAGACACCAGCTGAAAATCCTTAAGTGTAATCAGGGCACTAAACTCTGTTTCGGAATAAGAAATTACCCATGACAAAAGGCCAATAGCAATTAAAGAAGCAATAATCCCCTGAACAATATTATTCAAAATAAACGGCCATCTGATAAATCCACGGGTTGCTCCCACCAATTGCATAGTGTGAATAATATTTCGACGCGAATAAATCATGAGTCGAATAGTATTATTCAAAAGTGAAATTGAAATAATGATCAGAAGCGCAGCAAATCCAAGTATCATAAAACTAATACTGCTAATATTCTCATTTACTAATTGAAGAAGATCCTTCTGATAAAACACTTCTTGTATTTGAGCATATCCCTTCAATTCCTGCTCTATCCAAGTCAAGCTATCTGAATTAGCATACTCTGCAAATAATTTAACTTCAATAGAATTCATGAGAGGATTAAAACCAAGAAAATCTACAAAATCTTCACCTAATTCCTTCTGCAACTCCTTTGCCGCATCATCTTTAGTAATGTATCGTGTAGATTTGATGTACTGAGTAGCATCCAGATTTTTCTGGAGATTTAAAACATCGGCATCCCGCGCATCTTCGTTTAAAACAATGGTAAATCCAATGTTTTCTTTAACATAATCGGAAATCTTACGGGTATTAAGAATAAGCAGACAGACAAAACCTATCAAAAAAAGCAATAGAGACATACTTATAACAGATGTCACATAAGCTCCGCGAAGCCTTTTTTTCAGAGTGCTGTCTTTTTTCTTTGACACTTATTTTCCTTTGTCGGTTCGGAGGGGGTCGAACCCTCGACCACATGATTAAGAGTCACGTGCTCTACCAACTGAGCTACGAACCGATTTTCGCTGCGAAAGTAATAAATCCTTTACGCACTCCAAAATATTTTAACTCTAATTAATCAATTTTGGTAAAACGTACCGCCTAAACTCGAATTATTATAAAATGATAATTGACATATTTATTTAGGCAAAAAGTCTTATTTCTCTCAGTAGAAGCAAGTATTAAATCAAATTATTTATTTTCTCCACTTCGTTTTTTTATCCCAAGAAATTTTAATATTTTTAGTCCCTAATTTTTAAAAAATCAAATATGATCAGAACACGCGAAGAATACCTGAAAGCACTAAAAGCTATGAAGCCGAATATCTACAAAAACGGCGAACAGATTACTGACGTAACAACACACAGCGCCACGCGTCGCACTGTCGAGAGTCATGCCCGTGCTTTTGATGCTGCTCATGATGAGAAATATAAAGATATGTTTACCACGATTTCGAGTTTCACAGGTAAACCCATTCTGCGTTTTAACAGTATGATGAAAACATTGGACGATATCATGAAAAATGCTCTTTTAAAACGCGAAATGTATCGTTTTTCCGGCACTTGCGCCGGTGGAACATGTGTGGGCTGGAATGCTCAAAACGTAATGTGGGCGGTAACACATGATATTGACAAAGAATTTGGCACCGAATATCAAAAACGTCTCGAAAAATGGATACTTTCTGCAGAAGAAAGAGGAATCCTATGCTCTGGTGCGCTTACTGATGCCAAAGGAAACAGAAGTTTAAAACCACACCAACAAGCTGATCTTGATGTTAACCTCCGTATTGTTGAAAGACGTGCTGACGGTATTGTTGTTCGTGGCGCTAAACTTATGATTTGTGCGGTGGCTGCTTCTGAAGAAATTTTTGTTCTTCCTGGCGGTGCATATAAAGACACTGATGCCGATTTTGCAGTTGCATTTGCTGTTCCTAGAGATGTTGATGGCTTGACTATCGTCGAAGCCCGTCGCCCAAGTGATGGTCGCGAATATGAAAATGGCTGGGATATTCCCGAAACTGGCATCACTCAAAGCTACCTTCTTTTCCAGGACGTATTTATTCCCAACGAACGTGTTTTTATGGCTGGAGAATTCAAATATTCAGGAAAAGTTATTGAGTATTTTACTGCCAACTACCGTGCCTGCATTGGCGCTTGCGTTGCTGGTCAGGGTGACGTGATGATCGGAGCCAGCGTACTCATGGCTCGTGCCAACGGTCTTTCGCACAAAAAATTTGATGATAAACTTACCACCATGGCTGCAAACAACGAAACTACTTACGGCCTGGGTATCGGTGCTATGGCACTGGGCGGAGCACATCCTTCTGGCGTATGGGTTTCTGATTCAAAAATTGCACACCTTAACAAAATATATGTAGCTACCCTTCCTTACGAAACAAAACGACTTTGTCAGGAAATCGGTGGCGGTATTGTTGAAACCGGTTGTACTCCTTCGTATGCCGATTTCCAAGACCCCAAATACGGCGAATTGCTAAAAAAATACGTTAAAGCCGGTGATTGCTCAGCCGAAAGCAGAGTACGAGCTGCCCGTCTGTCCGAATGGCTGACAATAGGCGCAGGCGTTCCGGGATGTATGCATGGTGGTGGTTCCCCCGATGGCGCTAAAATGGTAGTTAAAGCCTTTACTCCATTCGACAAATTTGCAGAAATGGCTAAAATGGTTGCAGGTATTACCGAAGATATCAAAGAACCTGAAATGCCAAAAAAACCATAAGTAATTACAACTCATCGATTATTAACAAAAAAAAGATATAACTATGTTTCAGTTTTTCAATGAAGATCAGAAAATGCTTCAGAAAGTCGTTAGAGAATTTGTTGAACAGGAAGTAGCTCCACATGCTGCCGAATGGGACGAAAAAGATGTATGCCCGGTGGAATTATGGCCCAAACTAGGACAAATGGGATTCTTCGGTATTTTTGTTCCTTCTCAGTATGGTGGACCCGGCCTTGGACTTACCGAACGTAATATCATATTGGAAGAAGTATCCCGCCATTCAGCTGGTTTAGGTATCGCCATGATGACTCACGAACTAGCCATCGCAGCTATACTCAATTTCGGTTCCGAGGAACAAAAACAAACTTATCTACCCCTTCTCCTTTCTGGCGAAAAAGTAGGTGGACTCTCCGTCACTGAACCCACCGGAGGATCTGACTTTGGTAATCAAAGCACCACCATTGAAAAGACAGAAGAAGGTTATGTTATTAATGGTCGCAAATGCTTCATTACCAATTCACATATTGCCCAGATCAATGTCATCACCGGCACCAGCGGAGTAAACGAAAAAGGTCGCAAAATGATCAGTACCGTAATCGTTCCCGAAGGAACTCCAGGTTGGACAGCTGGTCGAAAAGAGAATAAACTGGGTCTCCGAGGTTCAGTCACCGGCGATATTATTTGCTGCGATGTAAAAGTTCCTCATAACTGTATGATAGGTAACGAAGGCGACGGTACTAAAATCGCTATGCATACCATCGGTCACTTTGGTCGTTCTGGCATGGCCGCCATCGCAGTTGGAGTAATCAAAGGATGTTACGAAGAAGGCATTAAATTCTCCAAAGAACGCATGGTATATGCCAAACCAATATCTAACCTTCAGGCCATTCAGTTCATTATTGCTGAAAACATGGTCGATCTGGAAGCTGGTCACGCTATGCTATATAACGCTTGTGCTATTTACGACCGTGGACAATCCTGCGTAGCAGAAATCGCTGCTGTAAAACTCTTCACATCCGAAGCTGCAGCAAGAGCCTCCAAACGGACTATCGACCTCATGGGCGGTTATGGTATCATCAACGAATATCCTATTGGACGTTTCCTCCGCGATTCCATGGCCATCATACCTTCCGGCGGAACCTCCCACATTATGTCTATCATCATTGCAGGCACCGTTTGCCGCTAATCATTTTCTGAACATATTATCTTATGGCACTGAACATTGCAGTATGTGTAAAGCCGGTGCCGGACTCGAAGCATTACGATAAAATCAGCATCGATCCGGTGACTAAAACATGGAACCGAACAGGTATTCCTATGATTATTGGCGACCTCGACAAACATGCGCTGGAAGCCGCACTGACTCTCCGCGATAAATTTCAAGGGAAAGTCACCGTCTTTACTATGGCTCCCGAATCGACCCGAGATAATCTGGTGGAAGCCCTTGCCATGGGCGCAGATGAAGCTTTCCTATTAAGCGACAAAGCTTTTGCTGGTGCCGATACACTGGCGACATCACACACACTGGCAGCTGCTATCACAAAAACAGGTCCTTACGATTTGATTATAACCGGCAACGAAAGCGACGACGGCAGCACAGGTCAAGTGTCAGCTCAACTTGGCGAATGGTTAGGAATGCCGCATATCATGAATATCACCCACCTTGGCTATCAAGAAGGAGTGATTGAACTCAGTGTCGTAACAGAAAATGGAAGCGTGAATTACGAAGTCGTTCTGCCCGCCGTACTCGGCGTTACTCGTAAAGTAAATAAACCTCGACTTACAAACGTTATGGGAATGCTCAAAGCCCGCTCCAAACCATTGACCATACTCAAAGCCGAAGATCTGCCGGTAGATGTCAGACAAATCGGACTAACCGGCTCCCCCACTCAGCCCGGTGACATATACTCTCCAAAAATGGGACGCAAAACGGAAGAAATTACAGGTAGTCCCGAAGAAATCGCCGACCGCATTATACTCGAATTACGTAAAGCTGGAATCTCTGTTTAAAGCCGTGCCGTATGAATACTAACGAATACAAAGATATACTCGTTTTTGCCGAAGTGCAGAACCTGAAACCGGCCGAGAACTCACTCGAACTTTTGGGCGAAGCCAATCGTCTCAGAAATGAACTGGGAGATAACACTAGGGTTCTTGCCGCTGTCTTGGGTAGCAATATTTCGCCTGTGGTGGAATCACTTTTCCGCTTCGGCGCCGATGTGGTGATTTCATTTGTCGACGATAAACTCGCCGAATACCGCTCCGACCTCTATGGCGAAGCCTTGACCCGCATCATCGAAAAATATAAACCAGCCATCGTTCTCATCGGAGCGACTTTCACCGGTTCGGAACTGGCCCCTACCGTTGCTGCCAAACTAAAAACTGGTCTGGCTGCTCATTGCACCGAACTGAAAATAAACGATGAGGGTAATATGGTTCAGGTAGTTCCTGCTTTCGGCGGTAAAGTTTTAGGAGATATACTCACTCCCAACCACCGTCCGCAAATGGCAACAGTGAAAGCCGGTATCACACAAAAAATTGAATCCCGCGACTTCACCGGAACCATCGAAGACTTTCAGTGTGACCTTACTGGTTTCGGCGACCGCATTAAAATCACAGGACGACAAACAGAACTGGCAAAAGGTAAACCCCTGCACGAATCAGAATGCATCATTGGAGGTGGTTTCGGCATTGGCAACAAAGAAAACTGGACCTTACTCGAAGAACTGGCAACGCTTCTCAATGGGGCCACCGGCTGCACCCGTCCCGCACTGGACGAAGGCTGGTCACAAGACGAACATGCAATGATTGGTACCAGTGGCGTAGCCGTTCGACCAAAAATCTATATCAATGCAGGTATCTCCGGAGCTGCCCACCACACCTGTGGCATAAAAGACGCCGGTGTTATCATTAGCATCAACAAAGACGCCAATGCACCCATCTTCGAAGTCTCCGATTACAAAATCGTAAGCGACTGGAAAAAGATAGTTGAAGCTGTGGTGACGAAGTTGAAGTAAGTTGAAAGGCTTTTTGCCACAGATTTCACAGATTGACGCAGATTAATGATATACATATTCAAAGTTCGAACAAAGCATCTACAGTCTACTAGATGTGATGTTAAATTATATAAAAGACATTTGATGTTCGTAGAACATCCAATATTGTAAAAATTTTAAAATAATGAAAGCTTTACAAGCTTTCTAAATTATAATGTAAATTTTATCTGTGAAAATCGGCGCCATCTGTGGCAAAAACAAAACACACGTCATCCGAGGCTTCGGATCCGGAATTCAAGACCAGCATTGAGATTTGAGAAGCAAACTGAATATCCGGAATCTGATTTTGACTCACCCCCGGCCCCTCTCTGATTCTCAAAGAGGGGGGGAAATACCCGAATAGATACCGGATCTCCGCAGAATAACTTCAATTAATAATTCTCAGACTTGCTACGTCCGGCATGACGGTATGGGTTAGGGTTTCGATGAATTAAAAATTAATTGTATTCGAATTTATCTGCGTAAATCTGTGTAATCTGTGGCTAAAAATTACATCATTCCTTAATGCAGACTCACCCCCGGCCCCTCTCTGATTCTCAAAGAGGGGTGAAATGCCCGAAATATAAAGTCACAAACACCCAACTCTACGTCATTGCGAGTTCTGACGATATAGTCAGAACGTGGCAATCTCAAGCGCATACAAAAGCACCGATATTTATTTCGAAGACATTTGAGCGCTGATTTACTGACGTTTTGGGTGTTTCTCAAATCAAATAATGATGAATTTGCAACCCATAATCACACATCATCGTTCCCCGCACATGGCCCACCTACTGAGATCGCCACGTCAGCTTTAGACTAATAATAAAACCAAACAGAAACCAGCTTCCTCGCTACCGATGTCTCGGTAGACGTACGGGTTGCTGCGTCCGTATGACTGTGTTGGTTTAGGTTTCGATGAATTAAAAATTAATTGTATTCGAATTTATCTGCTTAAATCTGTGTAATCTGTGGCTAAAAGAAATTAATACTTGTAAAACTCCATCCGTCTATCTTTTACAACATCGTTATAATCATTGATCATCTTATGGTCAGCCTTACTTACATCTATTTCAACTACCGAAACATGCGACTTATCTACGGGAGCTGAAGACAAGATTTTTCCATCAGTAGCGGTTATCTGACTGGCGCCAGTGAAAGTAAAATCATCATCACCACGTTTCTCGTTGCCAATACGGTTGGCGGTGACGGCAAATATTCTGTTTTCGAGACAACGGGTCACCATAGCCGCCTGGCAGTAGGGCATAACAAGATTAGACGGATGCGCCAGCACTTGCATGCCTTGTAAGGCAAGCGTACGAGCGACTTCGGGGAAAATCCAGTCGAAACAAATCATGGCGCCAATTTTCACCCCTTTTATTTCGTGTACTTTCAAGGGTTTGTCGCCCGGGCTGAACCAGAGTTTTTCCTTGTTAAACAAGTGAATTTTTCGGTACGTATCTATCACTTTATTTCCAGAAACAATTATTAACGAATTATAGACTTTGTCGTTGTCCAACTCTGCAAAACCAGCAACAATACTTGCTCCCGTATGAATTGACATTTCCTTCATAAAATCAGCGGTAATACCATTTGCCGGTTCGGCTAGTTCACGTGATTCTTCTTTCGAACAAAAAGTATAACCTGTGGCAAATAATTCGGGCAAGACCAAGAGGTCGGCTTTTACATCCTTAAGTAGGATTCTGATCTCGTCGAAGTTTTTTTCTTTTGCCCCGAAAACTGGTGCATTTTGTACATAACCTATTTTCATAAAAAGTTAATTTTTAGGTTTGATGGGGATACAAATATCCTCTTCAGAATCCGGATCACAGTTTTTATATTTCTCGCCCAAAATCTCAAAATGAGGCCGGTCGTCGAGCAAGTAATCCGAAGCAGGTAACCACGTTCCGAAAATATAGTGAAAAACCTGTTCTGCCGACGCAGATGATCCTTTGTAATGAAAAACGGCATACAAGCCTTCGGGTAAAACAAAAGTCTCCATTTCTGGGGGGACATCATTAAAATCAGTAACCTCAACAGTTGCCCATTTTTCGAAAACAGCTAGAGGATTTACCAAATCAAAAAAACCGGGTTTGTAATTTTGCAAAGAGTATCGCGTAGTTCCCACTGCATTCTGGATTTCGTTACACCGGGGCATAAAGCTTTTCCACAATTCGCCCGTTTTATTGTCAGCGAATGTCATTTTCAAGCGTTTTCCCACCAGTTTTCTTTCGGGTAAATGTTCAATTATATATTTCATTTTTAAAAGGATAAATCAATATCAAATGTATCAAGAAGCCCTGCAACACCTGCCATTGAGAACCGTGCTTTTTTAATTTTATTGGTTACCGGATTTATTGAATAATTGAAAGACGTTCTAAAATCGGCTTTTTCAAGTATGGTGCCTTCGAAAACGGCTCCAATCAAATCGCAATTGTCAAACAAAGAACTGATTAATTCACATTCAACAAAATCGACTTCCTGCAATTTTGAGTTTCTAAAAGTAGTCTTCCTAAGCTTTGTTTTGTAAAACGAAGAATGACTGAGATTGCAAGTATCAAATCCAACCGTCATACCAAAACTATTGCAATTCTCGAAATGGAGACCAAGCATTTTGCAATTAACGAAGGCCACACCACGAAACGCGGTCTGATTTAATATTGCCAGGCTTATATTACAACCATCAAAACGACAGTCCGTAAAAATTATTTGGGATAAATCGGCGTTAGAAAAGTTGCAATTTTTAAAACTGCAATTTTCGTACTCGCCTTTATGTAATAAACTCTGGCTATAATCCCCTTTATCAAAAACTTTTCCTTCAATATAATTTTGATCCATAAAACACGAATTCATTTTGCTAGCAGAAATCTTTAAAAAAGTAAAAGATTGCATAATATTACCAAGAATCAAAATTATTACATTTCAATTTGACACAAAAATAAATTGATATTTATTTGTTGCTATAGAATTTCGCACAAATAAAAAGACATTAATGAAATTGTAGAGGATTAAATCCTATTGAGAAATGTCTCCCGAAAATCCATATTGGAGAGATAATTCAGCATGGCTGTCTCGGATGAATGAAGACCTTCTCTGGTTTGACGGAATTTATTTTTTATTGTTTGGAAAGCATAAGCTTTTTGATAGGCATGAAAAATTGCTTCTTCGGCTAAAGCAACAGACATTCTTGATGGAGTAAAGACCAACTCTGTCCAATCGTAATGTCCCCAGTCTTCGGGGAAATTTGTGTATCGAAGCTTCCCTGCCCGAGAATACTGATCAAAAAGTTTTGTTCCGGGCATAGGTGTCATCACGGTTAAAAAATATGAGTCAATTACTGACTCGAGTACAAAATCAATTCTCTTGTCTATCGATTCAGGGGTATCATTGTCGAAGCCCAGCATTATTCCTGCAAGCACAGAAATTCCATATTTATGTAAGAGATCAATAACCCGTTTATAATATTTAAGTTGTTCGGTACTTTTCTTGACAGAGATTAAAGAATCTGCATCGGTAGTTTCGAAGCCTACATAAATAATTTTACAACCCGATCGGGCAGCCATAGCCACTGTCT
This sequence comes from Bacteroidetes bacterium HGW-Bacteroidetes-21, assembly GCA_002840935.1. GTDB lineage: Bacteria > Bacteroidota > Bacteroidia > Bacteroidales > GWA2-32-17. The sequence continues at coordinate 10,947 of PHDH01000025.1, forward strand.
TTTCGTCAAGTAAAGAACGAACGCCAGCAAAACACATCCAGTTTTTATTAAAATTTTCGGCTTCAATTCTTGAAAATAGATTTTGTGCCCATTGACGATCCTTGTCATTAAATCCGAACAAGTTATCATCCGAAAACCAAACAAAACCCTGTTCAATATTCCTCCAGTCGTCCATTATATGATCCACTGGGCGCTTTCTAAACTTTGCGCCAGTGAGCAATGTTATTGAACAGTATTCGCAATTCAAAGGACAGCCTCTGGATGCCTGAATTGTATTTAGTTTATAACCCTTATTAAAAAGTCGATATTCTGGGGAACAAATCTCTTTGGGATCACATCGTTGGGCATCATATCTTTGTTTAAGCTTTCCATTTTCAAAATCTCTGATTACGATAGGCCAAACACACTCTGCTTCTCCCATGACAACAGAATCACAGTATTGTGAGACTTCATCTGGCAGAATGGAAGCATGTATTCCCCCAATAATCACAGGAATATTTCGCTCCCGATAATGAGCTGCTATCTGATATGCATTGTTTATGGTTGGAGTAAATGAACTAATGGCTACCAAATCAGCCTTATGATTAAACTGAGACGATGAAAGTGAATCAATAATTTCTATTTCCCAATCAGATGGGGTTAGCTTAGCAACTATACCAAGACCGGATGGAGGATATTTTGATTGTGTGACAAATAGGCCTTGCCGATGAATTCCATACGACTGAATAAGAAGTAGTTTTTTCATACAAATACAATTACTACTTTTTAAATTAATATTAGATTAAAAACAGATTAAATATGCATTAATTTTAACGCATTCAACATATTACAAATACTACTCTATACAATAATTGAATTCAATTTTCTTTTTATTGTAATCTGATTTTACCATTAGGAAAGAAAAAACAATATTCATTTCAAGAATAAATAGGGCTAGTGAGTTTTTAAAAAAATCAATATCTTTACCTAAATAATATCCAACGAATGATTATGAATAAATTTTTACTCCTCATTTTAATATTATCAAATCTCACTTTTCAGCTTTCAGCTCAAACCTGGCCAGCCTCTTTGGCAGGAAGATGGACTTTTGATATACTGAGCAATCCGTTGCATGCAGAAACAGGAACCGACCTTACACTTACCGGAACGCACATAGCTACTGAAGGCATTTCGCCCTTAGACGGAGCCTTTAATATTGGAACCGGAAGCTATTATTCCTGCCAACATGGTATTGCTGCCAATGGCGGAGGCAGTCTGGTTAACGAATATTCCATACTCTGGGATGTTAAAATTGATAATCCTACCGTCTTTCACTGTCTCTTTCAGACCAATACTGCCAACAGCAATGACGGGGATGGTTTTATAAACACTAATAGCCAAATAGGTGTTTCGGCTACCAGTTATTCCGGTTTCTCGCTCGATGCTGGTCAATGGTACCGAATTGTAATGACAGTAGATAATGGTAGTAGTTTTCGATATTATGTCAATGGCCATCAGGTCATGGAAGGTGCTGTTCAAACCGTCGACGGACGCTACTCCCTCGACCCTGCCCTACTCTTTTTTGCCGATGATAACGGCGAAGACCAAATGATATCCTGCTCTCAGCTCGCTGTTTTTGGGTCTTGTTTGACTGCAGCAGAAGTCAGAGGACTTGGAGGTATTCGTAGTTCTGATATCAAACCTTATTTGCAGTCACCATCTCCCACTTCAATTTGTGTCAGTTGGAATGCATTTGATAATGGGTCTACCAAAATCGACTATGGAACAACCGTTGCCCTAGGAAATTCCGTCACGGGCACATACGAAGATGTAAGTTCTAATCGCTGGCATACAACAGATCTTACAGGCCTGACACCCGACACTCGATATTATTATCGCTGTATCAGCGGTTCGGACAGTTCTGAAATTTATACTTTCAAAACACCTTTTGCCCAAGGTAGTACAGGAAAACATATTCGATTCATTAAAGTAGGCGACACGCAGGCTAACGCAGGAGGAATTACAGGGAGCATTGCAGACTCAATACTGGTCGTATTGAAACAAACATACGGTAACGAATGGTACGACTCATTGAGCTTCTTTATGCATTCCGGAGATCTAAATCAATCGGGATCAGAGATAGGACGTTACATGAACGAATTTTTCAATCCTTATTCCATTTTCACCCCATACGTCCCTATGATGATTAGTATTGGAAACCACGAAGCCGAAAGTGCTCATTATTACAGCTTTGTTAAATATGAAAACCTGACAGGGAATAATGAAAAATACTATCGCTTCGACCTGGGAAATTGCTGTTTTATCGCCCTAAACACCAACGGACTATACAACACGGCCACTCAAACAAACTGGTTACAGGCTCAACTCAATGCAGCTGAACTTGACCCTTCAATTGACTTTGTATTTGTTTATAATCATCAGCCAGCACGAAGTGAAATGTGGCCAGACGGAAACACTTCATATGTTGAAACTTCTATACTTCCCTTATTAAAAAGTTTTTCTAAAGTCACCATGATCAACTGGGGACATTCACATAACTACGAAAGAGGTACTGTATTAAGCAGTAACAATAAAAACTGGGATTTCCGCACTGTACTTTGTGGTGGGGCTGGTGGCGCGCTCGACCGCTGGGGAATGTATACCAACCAAACCAACGAATCAAATATCCAGAAAACCGTTGATCATTACAGTTTTCTTTTGGTAGATGTTGATGCTGGCAATGTAACTACAAAAGCATATAGTTTGGGAAACCCCAATTGCCCCACTTCTCCAACGATCATCGACCAATGGCATCGTTACATACATCAACCTGCACCCAATAAGCCTTCGGCATTATGGCCTTCAGCTACTGCTTCGCAAACTCCGGTTCTCGCAGCTTCTCTATATTCTGGTTCAGACATACTAATGACCTCGCAGTTTCAGGTTGCTTCTATCAGTGGAAGTTTCAATTCTCCTCTTTCAGACATAATCAGGGATACAGAAGATTTTTATGGAGATAGCGGAAGTCCTTCTTATCTACCTGTAAATATAAATTCTGGCATTGACCTTCAAAGATGCCCTATAGCTTCTGGCATATTGCAAATTGGACAGACTTATATGTGGCGTATGCGATACAGGGACGAAAATGCCCGTTGGAGCGATTGGTCAGATACACTCACGTTTAACGTAGTATCTACGCCAACAAATCTTGCAGATTTCACTGCAGATATCACTGTTGGACAGGTTCCATTAACGGTACATTTTACTGATCTTTCTGTATACAATCCTACTTCATGGGACTGGGATCTAAATGGGGATGGATCAACAGATGCCACCGACAGAGACCCCGTTTTTGTGTATACAACGCCGGGAATATATAATGTATCACTAACTACTACAGTAAATTCTCAAACAATAACCGAAACAAAAAACCTATACATCAATGCACAAATAACAAGCAATCATCCTATTGCAAATCAGATAAACATACTTGCCTACCCAAACCCAAGCTCTGGAGAAATTACTTTTTTCAATCACAAAGACGCTGAATTAGCTCATTTAGAAATCATTGACATTTGCGGCAAAATCCTTTACTCGAAAACATACGCAGGAGTAAAACAGAATGATATATTGACCTGGAATGGCAAAGACCAAACCGGCAGTATGATTATGCCCGGCGTTTATTTTTGCCGAATCGTTTATGATGGAATAGAATCTGTTGTAAAAATCATCAGATTGTAAGAGCAGTTTATTTTATTTTCTGCAACTCCACGGAAAGAGAGTCTGCAAGTTTTCTAAAAAGCAAAACATTTTCTTTTTTGACAGGATCTGATGGAGGCGCTTCAATAGTTAACGGATTCACAGGTGATCCATTCATATAAACTCTGAAATCGAGATGCGGTCCTGTAGAAAGACCTGTGCTGCCAACATACCCAATGAGTTCGCCTTGTTTCACCCTTTTTCCTTCACTTAGTCCTTTGGCATAACCGCTAAGATGCATATAGGAAGTTGTATATACTGAGTTATGGGTAATCTTTACGGTCTTTCCGCCACCACCCGACCAACCTTTATAGATAACGGTTCCATCTCCAATAGAATAAACGGGAGTCCCTCTTGGAGCAGAATAATCGACGCCATGATGTGGTCGATAATATTTTAAAACAGGATGATAGCGACTATTGGAGAAATGGGAACTTATGCGTGAAAAACTCAGAGGAGCCTTGAGAAAAGCCTTTCTTAAATTCGAACCGTCTTTATTATAAAAACCTTCATCCCCATCCTGAATAAATGGAATGGCATAATACTCTGTTCCGTTGTGTTTAAACCAGGCTGCCTCTATGTCTCCAAAACCCGCAAAAGTAGTGTCTACGTATAATTCAGTGAAAAGGACCCGAAACGAATCCCCTTTCTGTATGCCAAAAAAGTCTATCGTCCAGGCATAGACATCCGAAAGGCGAAGCGCCATTTGGGGCGAAACAGCAACGTCTTCCATAGCATTCCAAAGGGACGAGTTAATTGCACCAACCACTTTGCGATTCAACATCTTTATCTCTTTCCTTTTTTTCTCAATGCGAACAGAATCGCGAATATCTATTACGATAAAATCGGTAATATTCTGTTCATACACAAAATAACATGGCTTTGACAGACTATCGCGCGTACTGAACATACAATAACGGTTGCCGGCACGAATACGCTTTACATTAAACACTGAATCAGGTCCCGAAGCTATGATCGCAATGATTTCTGGACTGACACCCAAAGGTGAAAGCACAGTTGTCAGATTGGCCCCATCGGGAATATATCCCTTGGTAAGATTAAAAGAATCGATGGGAAGACCGTATTCAAATAAGGGCTCTGTCAATGCGGTTGTATCTGCATCAGGCAATTGAGGAATCTCATCAAAAGGACGAAGATAGAAAACAAGAAAAAAACAGCTCAGAATGACCAACGCCAGCCAAAAAGCTTTGGAATTTGTAACTATTCTCTTCACGTTGTTTGTTCTTTAGTCATGGAGAGTTTGGTATTGGCAGACACATCATGGGTTATCCAAACATTTCCTCCTATAACCGAATTTGCACCAATGGTTATGCGACCAAGTATGGTTGCTTCTGCGTATATTACTACATTATCTTCCACAACAGGATGCCGGGGAATACCTTTGATAGGATTTCCTTTTTCATCCAATGGGAAACTTTTTGCACCCAGAGTAACACCCTGATATATTTTAACGTTGTTCCCGATTACTGAAGTTTCACCAATAACAACACCGGTGCCATGATCGATGGCAAAATTTGAACCGATACTCGCTCCGGGGTGAATATCAATACCCGTATCCATATGCGCCATTTCGGTAATAATACGAGGTAAAAGAGGAACATTCAAAAGGTAGAGTTCGTGCGCAATTCGATAATTTGTAATAGCTCGAATCCCCGGATAACAATAAATAATCTCGCCAAAACTTTTTGACGCAGGATCGCCATTAAAAGTCGCCCTGATATCTTCTGCCAACATAGCCCTGACCTTTGGTAACGATTCTATAAATCGCATACTAATTCCTGATGCTTCACTATTGCAATGAGTACACAAATCATTTTCATTTTCAGGATGACAGTTAAAACATAAACCGCAAACAATCTGTTCGGTAAGTAACTGATTCACTTTATCAACCTGAACCCCGATATAATACTCCATATTCTCTGGACTAATACGCGAATCCCCAAAATAACCCGGAAAAAGAATTTCACGTAAAAGGCTTACAATCTCCTGCATTTTGCCATAATGAGGCATAGGCGTTCCCCTTTTGGAGGTATAAAAAACCAAATTATAAGACTCAGGAAGTGATAACTGACGAACGGTTTCCTTCAACGTATTATGCTCCATATCCATCTTATTTTGAAAGATTTGACAAATAACGTTCCCCGGTATCACAAATTAATGTGACAATATTTTTTCCAACATTATCGAAGTTTTTGGCCAGTTGAAGAGCTGCCCAAACATTTGCACCGGAAGAGATTCCACAAAGTATGCCCTCTTCAGACGCCAATTTCAATGCTGTGTCAAAAGCATCCTGAAACTGTACAGTGATGACCTGATCAACGACTTCGGGATTATAGACCGGAGGAATAAAGCCTGCACCAATTCCCTGAATACGGTGCGAACCTGCTTGCCCCCCCGACAATACAGGGCTATCGGCAGGTTCCAGCGCATAAATTTTTATTTCGGGATTCTTCTCTTTAAGAAATTTTCCGACGCCTGAGATTGTTCCACCTGTCCCAACGCCGGCAACAAACATTTGAATATTTCCTTCAAAAGCATTCCATATCTCGGGCCCGGTGGTTGAATAATGCATTCGCACATTCGCCAGATTCTTGAATTGATATGGAATATATGAGTTAGGATAATAAGATGCCAGATTCTCGGCCTTTTCAATTGCACCTTTCATTCCCAAAGCCGCTGGTGTAAGAACAACTTCTGCACCATACATCCGCATAAGACTGATGCGCTCTGTACTCATATTCTCGGGCATTGTAACCATCAGACGATATCCTTTAATGGCACAAATCAAGGCCAGACTAATTCCGGTATTTCCACTTGTGGGTTCAATAATTTGTGTATCGGCATTGATGAGTCCCTTTAACTCTGCATCTGATATCATGGCAAAGGCAAGTCTATCCTTCACCGAACCGCCAGGATTAAATGATTCCAATTTGGCAAAAACAGATGCATAACAGTTAGCAGATATTTTAGTCAGTCTTGCAACTGGAGTATTTCCAACTAATTCTGCAATATTTGAGGCAATATTCATAATAATTCCTTTATTTTTTCAAGAGCACATTGAACTCTTGCTTCTCCAATTCCGGAAACTACAAAGTAAGGAAAATTATTTTTTTCTACTTCCTTTTTATAGCAATTAAATAAGTATTTTCGGATATCGGGATTTTCCCGAACGGGATCAAACTCCCAAGGCAAATCGTCGTTGCACAGCAAGTACAAATCACGCTGCGCGTTACGTATCCTATCATCTATCCATGAGGGACAGGAATTCCACACATGGCTAAGCCATATTTTTGTAATAATCAGGTCGGTATCCAAAAACAAAATCTTTTTAGCTTTTCGAACATAAACCTCTTCTTCTTTGCATTGCTCAGAAGCAATGTGCAGAACATCGCCATAACGATAGGGACGTTTAAGTTTTTCGATATAGGTTCTGGCATATTCTGGCACCCAGATATCCCGAAAAGTCTCCGACAATCGCTTGCAAAGTTCAGTTTTGCCTGTACTTTCGGGTCCGATTACGGCCACTCTGATTATATCCTTACGCTCTTTTTCCATTGAAAATATCCTGCAATTGCAACAACAACTAATACCGAATAAAAAACGGCCGTGGCATATAACTCTTTATGAATATAAAGTCCCACCGATGCAACATCCACTACAAACCAGACCAGCCAGTTCTCAAGTTTCTTTCTGGCCAGCATCCACGTTGCAATAAAACTCAGAGAAGTTATTCCTGCGTCTATCAAAGGCACAGTCGAATCGGTAAAATTCAGTAACACATAATAAAGAATTACAAAAATTAAAACAGAAATCATCCCTAAAATTAGCATCTCACGTAGCCTGGTAAAGGTTACAGCAAGTGTATCTCCCTCATTTTTCCGTTTAACCCATAAGTACCAGCCATAAACACTTACGACCAGATAATATAACTGTAGTAAAGTATAAGCATATAACCCCGATTGAATAAAAACATAGGTGTAAAGAATAGCTACAACAATACTAACAGGCCACAACCAAGGTTTTTGCTGATACTGATACCATACAGATATAAGTCCGAGTACAGAACCGGTTATTTCAACCCAATTTGCGAAAAACCATGCAAGTACCACTTATTTCGGGGTTACTTGAGCTTGTCAGTATATTTCTTTTTGTCGGCAATTACCTCAACAGCTTTCAAATACTCAGGACGTGTCGTATTAATTACTTCAAAATATTCACTGGTATTCCAAAGGTCTCTGGCTAATAACGCTTTAATCATTAAAGAAAGCTCTGTTCTAGTCTTTGGCTTTTCTTCTTCTTTAATCGTTATTTTTTCTTTCTCCGCCATAGAAATAATACTGTCAGTCATATATCCAGGCACTTCAAACGTTGTATTAAAAGTCTTGAAATCTGTATATTTTGCTTCTAATTCGTTACGATTCTTATCTAAATATCCAATTACATATTTATACAACAAACCTTTACGTTGAATATCACGATATAAATCGGTATAGGCAGTGGTATCTAGAGGCACAAAAAAGTCGGGCATAATTCCTCCGCCGCCATAAACGACTCTTTTACTTACAAGCGTAGCTGTTTTAAGACTATCCGGAAAATGAATACTGTCTTCATTCATTAATTCCCCATTATTGTATCGATTGATGATATCTTTTGAATAATCGCTATAACCATCTTCGTAGGGTTTCTGAATCAAACGGCCAGAAGGGGTAAAGTATTTAGCAACTGTAAGACGCATCATTGATCCATCAGGAAGATTATAGGGTTTTTGTACCAAACCCTTACCAAAAGTACGACGACCAATAATAAGTCCTCTATCCCAATCCTGAATAGCACCTGAGACAATTTCGCTGGCAGATGCCGAAGCTTCATCCACCAATAATATCAATCGACCTGTACCCCAATAACCTGCTGCAGTGGCCTTATAATCAGTCCGTGGCTGATTGATTCCCTTGGTAAAAACAATAATCTTCTTTTCTTCCAAAAACTCATCTGCCAGATCGACAGATGCGTTAAGATATCCTCCTCCATTTCCACACAAATCCAAAATCAAATTTTTAGCTCCTTGTTTTTGAAGTTTTAAAGAAGCCTCACGAAACTCGTTCATTGTAGTAGCAGCAAAACGATTGAGTTTAATATAGCCAGTTTCCTTATCAACCATATACGCTGCATCCATACTATAAATAGGAATTTTATCCCGGGTAATAGCAAATACAAGTAATTCGGGTTCGCCTCTTCTGAAAATACTGACATTTACGACTGTTCCCTTATTTCCTCTGAGTCTTTTAAAAACATCATTATTTTTTACTCCTACTCCGGCAACTAAATCCTCGTCAATTTTAATAATCCTGTCACCCGCTTTGATGCCCAACTTTTCGGAGGGTCCACCAGGAATAGGATTCACGATAAGAATAGTATCTTCCATGATATTAAATTGTACGCCAATCCCGTCAAAACTACCTTCCAGTGGTTCATTCATTTCTTTTACTTCTTCTTTTGAAATATAGACCGAATGAGGATCCAATTCTTTAAGCATCTCGACAATTGCGTGTTCCGTCAATTTATCAACATTTACGGTGTCGACATAAAAGGTGTTTACCAAATCAATAACCCGACTATACTTGAGTGCTGCCTGACTTGGCATCTGAGCTGAGAGACGGAATGTACCCAGACAAACCGAAATCAATATGAGAATGACTAATCTTTTCATGATTTTATTTAATTTTACATGCCTATTTAACGTACAAATATAAGGTTTTCGTTTATTTTGAAGGGTATTATACCCGTGATAAAAACTTAAAAAAACAAAAATGGAATGCCAAGTTGCTGATAATTCGAAACATTGCAATTGCACTTATCCTTGTAACAATAAAGGAGTTTGTTGTGATTGTATTGCATATCACCGAAATAAAGGTCAATTACCCGCCTGCTATTTTCCGGCAGATTACGAAAAGACTTACGACAGATCAATTAATAATTACCTGAAATCAAAAGGATTAAAATGACAGAAGAAATCACCCCCATAGAAAATGTGGAAGAAGAAGTAAGTCTTGAACAGTTTTCTGTTAATGGCTCTTTATCTTCATTTACAGTCCGACTTTCCGGACTTATCGTATTTCTGGCACTCATGGCAGTCGCAACCCTTTTTATTTTCGATCTGACTACCAGCATGGATATTATATCGGATATTCGCATTACCATTCCACTGGTTATCCTTATGTATTTTGTGAAAGTCTTATTTCAGTATCTGGCACTCTTGGGATTTGCAGGGATTGGTAAAAGTCAAATTAGGCTGGGCTTTAGCACACTCAATTTCAGTCCTTTTGTACACGCCAAAAGGCCCTTTGAATTAAAACGGTTTCGCATATATCTCTTGCTTCCTGCATTATGTCTTTCCATTATTCCTTTAATTATTTCAATCATCTTGCACAATCCCATCGTATACTTCTGCGCAACTTTCGCCATGGCCTTTTGTATCAGCGATTTAATTTCATTTTTCAGAAGCTTGACTATGAATGGGAATATGCTTGCAGCCGATCATCCAAAACTATACGGATTTGTTTTATACGAGAATCCATTTAGCAATTAGCTTATCAAATCTCTTATTGATCTTTTTCTAGTAAGGAATCAACTGCACCTTAACTACTTTTGAACTGTCGTTATATTGTGCCCAAAGCTCTTTTTCCTTTAACCTGAGAAGAGTCCACTCCGAAGTGACTACAGGTGCCGGAGATGTTCTTGTAAAAATTACTCCTTCCTTATTTTCGTCAAAGGTCCAAGTACCAGATTCGTTCACAGCAATCAATCCAAAAACCTTATATCTCAACGAATAAGAACCTGTTTTTTCTATCGACAAAAGATACGAGTTGAGTAGATTATTAGCATCTGAGGTTTTATCCTCGCCATTCTCATAGTAACGGTCAATTTTCCATGCATTTGACAAACGGTCTGTCTTTGATCTTAAGCTAAGCGAGGGTCCATCAGGGTACTTGTTGCATGACATTAAAAACAAAACCATGCTAACAAATAATATTGCTTTTACTTTCATAATGAAGTTTTTACAAAAATATTGAAAAGTTTGTGTTGGCAAACAAAACTAGGGCAAAACATATCCTTTTTTCATGAGCAATTCAGCTATCTGTACGGCATTGGTAGCTGCCCCTTTACGCAGATTATCGGCTACAACCCAGATATTCAGGCCTGAAACCAGCGTATCATCACGCCTGATACGACCTACAAAAACTTCGTTTTTCCCCCAGGCATATAGAGGCATAGGATAACTATTTTCGTCGGGGTTATCCTGAACAATGATACCCGGAGCCGAAGATAAAACACGATATACTTCATCCAGCGCAAAAGGTTTTTCGAATTCGATATTTACGGCTTCCGAATGTCCGCCTTCAACAGGAACTCTCACCACAGTGGGAGAAACAAGTAACCCGGGCAATTGCATTATTTTTCTCGACTCATCGATTAACTTCTGCTCTTCGGTGGTGTAGCCGTTATCAAGAAATGAACCTCCATGGGGAAAACAGTTCATGTCTATGGGATGGGGGTAAACTGTAGATGTTTTCTCTCCTCTTCGTTCGGCATGCAACTGCTCTATGGCTTTCTGTCCGGTACCCGTAACAGATTGATAAGTTGAAACTACAATTCTTTTAATTCCAAAGGCTTTATGCAAGGGCCACAATGCGACTACAAGTTGTATTGTTGAACAATTGGGATTGGCAATAATATAATCGGCCGCTTTAACAATGTTTCCGTTTACTTCGGGAACCATCAGAGGTATATCATCAAACATCCTCCAGCAACTGGAATTATCAATTACATACGTTTTATTGGCAGCAAACTTAGGCGCCCATTCTTTCGATACCGAGGAACCCGCCGAAAACAAAGCAATGGCAGGTTTCATAGCCACAGCGTCCTGTAGGCTTACCACAGTACAAGGTTTTCCTTTAAACATGACCGTCTTTCCAACCGATGCTTCCGACGCAACAGGAATCAACTCTGTTACAGGAAAATTAAGCTCTTCCAGAACTTTTAAAAAAGTGCCGCCCACAAGGCCGGTGACTCCAATAATTGCTAATTTCATATTATCCGCTTATATAATGTGGCATATCGATTACAAATATAATTTATTTAAATGTCATTTAAAATAATGGACATAAACCATTAAAACGGTTTTGTGTTTTGCTCTTCCACAGCCCACGGTTTAAACCATGGGCTGTGGAAGAGCTATGGGTCTATGTTGCTTATCCGCGTATAAAATGCGGCATATTCTCGGGCAGCACAATACTAATTTCGACCAGACCTGCTACTTCATTATTCTTAAACCAAGGCGCCTGATGTATGAGCTTTTTCTGTCCGTTTTTTTCAATGGTATAGGTATTGGAGGTTCCTGTTTTTAGCATCACTTCCATTTTATCGCGTGAAGTTTGGGAATGACAATCGTACATATTCTTGCCAATTAAATCTCCTCCGCCCCATTTGTCAAAAGTAGCTTCGGCTTTTTTATTCATATATACCAATATTCCATGCACATCACTTACAGTTACCGCATAAGGATAATTGTCCCAAATTTCTTTTAATTCGACATTCATTTTTCAATAATTTGGGCGCAAAGATATGGAAACCCTTAAAACAATGCTTAAAATATTATTGGTTTCCATCAATTGTCTTTAAAATTTATCTTTAGGAGGCAATAAGAATTTTATTTATCATTCGTCATCGGAAGCTGTGGAAGTATCATTCGACGATATTATTTGAAAGTTCTTTCATTATCAACTTGTAATGTCCTCCAAGTATTTTAAAATATGTATTATAATCCGTATTTAGCCAGTTCCTCTCCCGTTATCTTATGTTGGTCCTGAAAGTCAAATGCTAGTTTTTTTAATTCGTCTGATGTCGCCTGAAGCTCTCCCCCTTTTATTTTAAATTCCTCAAAAGATTCACGTTCTTTATCTGTCAGATTTCCAAGTCCCGTACCAAGTAATTTTATGACTACAGGTAAAGCTGATTCTTGCAATCTTTTTATGTCCTTTAAATGTGTAAGCGTTCTTTCTTTTAGATTTATACTTGGGTCAATTTCTTCAACAGTCGATAATTTCTCAATGGAATTACTTAGGGCAAGTGTGGATATTTGATACGATTTATTCAATGTGTTTATGTAACTACTGTCTAACTTCATGTCTTGATTTTGCTGAGCAGTTTTTGTAGCTTCGAATGCTTCATGCCAAAAATCATTTACAATACTTGTTGTATTATTCATTTCGGTCGCAATAGTTATAAAGTATGTTACTTCCTTGTCGTGGCTGACTGGCTGTACGCATGAAGAGAACAAAATTAAACCTGCAATAAATAAAAATACTCTGTTATTTGTTTTCATAAATCCCCATGCTAAAGTTGCGACTTTCCAAATTTACGGAAACTTTTTCATCCCCCAAATCCCTGTCCCCTATAAATTTATTGCAGGTGACAGATGTTATGGATAGTATTTAATTATTATTTTAACATTTTCTCTTTTTACAAACTTCTTGGCAATAGCAGATATAACTAAATCTCCAACTGTCAATCTTAGTTTTGAATTGTCAATAAATATACCTTTTATCTTTTTATATATGTTAGAATTATTGGGAAGTAATAATGCAGGAAGAGTTAAAATCCTTAACGGTATTAAAAGTATACCTCTCTCGGTTACTTCTTCAGCAAAATAATCATTATAGTTAAGTCCTTCTAATCTACAATTAAACTCTTTCTCATATTCTTCTAAAAAGTTATCCCAGTCCATACCAATAATTTCCAGATCTTGATACATGGCAACTTTTAAATTTAGTCTCTCGCTATTGCCAACAATACTTCTAATCAGGCGATACATTTTATCAATGGTATTCTTAAGTTCAGAATATGTTAAAAATAATTCCTCCATAACGGCAGTTCGTCTATTAACTCTCCAAATGTACAAAATATTTGCTATTGTTATGCGATAAATTTTTGTAGCGGGATTATTTCCATGAATAGCGAATCTGACGTTAGCCAGCAAAGAATTACGTTTCTGAGGACTTATTAACATGCAGAATAAGCGAAAAAGAAGCAAAATACGGCTCAGGAAGTCCCTGAACCCGCCTGTACCATAGTTTGTACTAAGTTTTCTGTTCTGCACCAAAGTTCCCTTGAAACATGGAGACTACAGAATGTCATGACCTTTTATTTTACACATTATCAATTCGTTAATTAAATAATTGTCGAATCTTCGTGCTGTAAAGTTTTTTACAAAGATTATTTAAATAATCTTTCAAATTCGGCAAGACCTGTTAAATTTGAAGGTTGCAAAATAAAATTTTACAACTAAAAAGCTAAATGCCAACTGTTGTGTACCTATAACAAAGTAATTATTTTTAATTACAGATTACAACCGTGCCGTTTTCCTGATTCTCGGATACCGTAGTCACAATTGTTCCGTTGCGTTTAACAATCCCTTTTTTGCCTCGTGCAACGGAAATTACGACGGCACCTTTTCCGTTGATTACGTATGTCTGAGCATCGTTTACTGTGATTGTGTATGAATCGTTACAGTTATTTTTGGCTGTTATTTTATAATAATTTTGGGCTTCGCGTTTCACATCTTCAGCATCACTCTTAGCCAAATCTTCATCGTTGGCCTTGCGCCAAGCTTCTACTCCGCCGTTTTTTTGAATCCATTCGGACATTTCTTTTTGGGGATCGAATGTGGCATTTTTATCAATCAAATCTGCAATTTTCATCATATCCACATCGCTTCCGTTCGTATTGTCGTATTTTATTTCACCGTATCCCACTTGTATTCGTTCGTTATCTTTTTCCAAATACGATTTCACTTTCAACAAGTGCTCACCTTTGGGTAGTTTTGCCAAAGCGCGGATGAAATTACCATTCCAATCGTGTCGAAAAGAGATGCTTACGTTTGAATACGGGTCTGGAATCAGACTGAAACGCCAGCGGTTGTATTCGGGATATGTAAATTTGAATGCATGACGATGAATGATTTCATCGTTTATCAAAACCTCAATATACCCAATAACCGGTTGGCCTTCGAACGATACTGGAGGGGTGGTCAGAAATTTCTCTGCAATCGCGTCTACATAATCGCCCGGAAGTATGGTTCCCATTTTCCAGTAGCCGTATTCCATCATACTCTGTCCAGTTGTTACCTCAAACGTGATGTTTTTCTCCTGACATTTTGTCTCGATTGCCCCAAACAGAAGTAAGGTCAGAAAAATTAAATTGATTCTTTTCATGGTTTTGAGTTTAATTTAATTTGTAAAATATCCTTATTTTTATGTGAAACTTAAATAGCTTTCACTTTTTAGAAGTTAACATTACTGTCCAAAAATAGAAATAAAGAGTAATAAATAAAAATAATATTGACCTTAAGTTCAAATATCAAAAATTACTTCAACTTATCAAAAACCTCAAGCGAACAAAAACTAACACACGTTCTGTGGTTTGTTCCTTTATACATCCTGTGGTTCGTCCCCCGACGAATCACCTGATTTACAAACTAAAACCAAAAAACCCCCTATCAAACACAAAATAAAAAAGGCAGAGAAAATTATTCTCTGCCTTCCATATAATAATGTATTAACTATTTATCCATTTTCAAAACCTTAAATTCCACACGGCGGTTCATAGCACGTCCTTCTTCGTCGGTGTTGAAAGCCACTGGACGTGCCATTCCGTAACCCATTACCGACATTCTGTTGGTATTAACGCCTTTGGTTACCAGATAATCAGCTACCGATTGTGCACGACTCTGTGATAGCTTCTGGTTAAAGCCTTCGGAACCTACGTTATCGGTGTGTCCGCTGACCTCAATCTGCACACTGGGATTGTTCTTTAGGAATTCAGCTGTACGATCAAGCTCGGGATAAGACTCAGGTAACAGCGTAGCTTTTCCAAATTCAAAGAAAATATTGTTCAAACGAACTACCTGACCCACTTCGATAGGCGCCAGACGCAACATCTCATCTTCCA
>PHDH01000026.1 GCA_002840935.1 Bacteroidetes bacterium HGW-Bacteroidetes-21
ATTGTCGCAAATGCTGAAGATATGCTTGATATTATGGTCAATGCAGGGTATAACGGATGTCTTGGGGTTATAATTAATGCATCGAATTTTTCACCTGATTTTTTTGTCTTAAAAACGGGTGTCGCTGGCGAGATTTTGCAAAAATTCTCGAATTATAGAATGAAACTGGCCATTGTCGGTGATTTCTCCGAAATAGAAAACAAAAGTCTACGCGATTTTATTCGTGAGAGTAATGAAAGAGGGATTGTTTGTTTTGTGGAGTCGTTGGAGATGGCGTTAACTAAGCTTAGCAAATAGTCATTTATTAATGCTGTTTTAGTTTTTCCATGGCTTCTTCATCAAACTCGAAATAGTTACAGGTCATTTCTTCGCCTTTTTTGATGAGACGGTTGGCGATAGTGTATGTGACGCGGTCGCTAATCTTGTTGTCTTTGGCGTGATTCATAAAACGACCATCGTCGGCACAGAGCACATATCCCCCTTCGGGGGTATTGTAATAGGCGTAATTGTTGAACCAGAGTTGAGTTGCTTTGGGGAGTCTTTGTTTTTCCTCCCGGGTCATTACCAGATCGAAGCCTTTTACAAATTTCCAGATGATGGTGTTTTCCTGTATGTCTTCCCCTGCAAAAAGACCGATGCCGTGAATCTGGCTAAGTCCAAGATAGGTTTTTACTACAAGCATTGTTGTATTTTTAATCGGTTATTATTTGAATGGTTCCTTTGCAGATGGGCTGCAGGGTGAAGAGCATCTCCTTTTCAACATCACCTCCCGAAAAGGCAACATCTTTGGTGCCTTGAAAACGATTTAGTCCAATGATGATAGTGACTTTGTGACTTCCTGCTCCAGCTTGCTCCAAAGTGGGAATGAATAGAGGGAAGTAATCACCATTCGTATTGTTGAGCCATACTTGCATTTGTCCCCAGTCGGATTCAGGATGTTCTTGTATTACACGCTGAACAAAATAATCGTCAATATATAAATCCAGACAAAAATCATCTTCATGACATGCTTTATACAGACCAAAACTTTGAGGGAAATAAGCCCGACCCCAAATAGCTTCCCCATTAATAAAAGTTGTTTTCAGATTAACAAGATCCTCCATTCCCACAGAGATTTTCTCACTGGCAAATATGATATTTGAAACACCGTTTGTGTCGATAATTCTATGAGTAAACGACTCGGTTTGGGCTATTCCGGGACTGAGTAGCGAAGAAAGAAGTAAAAAAGCAAAAAAAACTTTCATTCTTTATTTTTTACAAAAATAAAGGAACGTATAAGAATATCAAAACTGGATGGCAATTTGTTCTCGTCGAAATCTTAATATTTCAAAATTCAAACCTTTACTTGATATTCATTGGGCCAGGAGATTACAGGAATTTCTCCTTTGAAAATACCATATACTGCAGACCCGCTGCCGGAAAGAGATGCATATGCAGCACCAGCGTTGTACAGTTTTTTTTTGATTTGTGCCAAGGCAGGAAAGTCCTTCTTAAGGGCAGATTCAAAATCATTTTTTAGTTCCTTTTTCCATTGAGAGTTGGGCAACCTGACTATGTCAGAAATGGTTTTGCGTTTGTCTTTGGGTTTGACTTTTGTATAGGCTTGCGCAGTTGATATTTGTATTCCGGGATAAACAATAATAATTTTGTAGGAAGAGAGGTCAATGTTCACAGGAGTAAGGATTTCTCCTCTGCAGGTGGCCAGCATGGGCGTATTCTGAACAAAAAATGGACAATCGCTGCCGATTTGCAAAGCATAATCTGCCAAGGCCTGAGGGGAGAGTCCCAGTTGAAATAAACTGTTCAATGCTTTCAAAGTATGTGTTGCATCCGAGGAACCTCCGCCCAGTCCGGCCCCATGGGGAATCATTTTATGCAGGTGCATGCTCACGGGAGGAATTGGGAAATCTTTTCTCATTATTTGCAATGCTTTTATGCAAAGGTTGGCAGAAGGATCTCCCGGAATGGGTATGCCCGATGAAGAAAAGCTATCTTTTGATGCAGGAATTATTTCAAGTATGTCTTTCCAGTTTACAGGATAGAATATTGTTTCGAGATTGTGATAACCGTCAGGTCGCTTGTTGAGGATGTGCAGACCCAGATTTATTTTAGCATTGGGATATACAATCATCTTTGAACTTTTAGTGGATGCTAAACTGTATACCGGCTTCGAGTCTGGGGAATTCTGGGAAAAAGTTATACTTCTCTTTTATCAAATCAGACATGCGGTAACGAGCTGTCAATACAAAATTATTAATCCCAAGACGAGCAGATAAACCATAACCGTTTTTCACAAGATAGTCCGGGGAATAATTTTTAACTTCTGTTTTTGTTGAATAGCCGGAGTTCATATTTTCCAATATATCCATGGTGTAATGAACAGAACCTATGCAAACAAAACCATAGGCGCCAATGTCGAGAAACTTGCCGATTTTATTGCCTCTGCGGTCGAAGTTAATGCGATTGAAATATTCCAGACTCATGGTGTTGTAGTATATTTTTTCTTTGTTATGAACGATGGGTGTGGGGAATGATTTATCACTTTCCTGTTCTATAGAAAATGTTTTGTTGTTCCATCCCAGATCCAGCCCCATGGCATAAAAACTGGTAATTTTGAGTTTGTATCTCAGTCCAATGGTAAAATCATGGGAAGATAACCATTTTAAATTGGGCGCCTGAATAAAAAACTGATCGGTATATATATCAGAAAAATTATCTGCGAACATGGAATACCCAAAATATAGATGGATGAAGTTCTGACGGTTTTTTCCCCATTTGGGAACAATGGTGTCTTGTCCGGGATTTTCGTCCATTAGTACTGTCTGAGCATTTAATACACCAAGGAATGCAATAAACGAAATCAGAAAAACAATTCTTTTCATAGGTTTATTATTAAAATTTTAAAGAAAATATTCATTATTTAACCAGCATTTCTATTGTCTGTCCGTGATAATGCGCTCTGAAAGTCATGCCTTTGTATTGGGAAATATCATAGAGGTCAAAAGCATTTTCCTGGAAAACCTGAATCACTCCATAACGCTGAATAAACCCGTTGTTATCCTGGAAATGGAAATAGAGATAGTTCTTTTGCGCTTCGGCTTCGGGATATATTTCAGTGGCTTTGATATGTAATTCCGGTCCTGTTATTTGAACCGAAAAAGCATTGTTTGTTTCGGGGGTCTTCTTTTCATTCAGGAACCATGAAGCCTGAGGAACGCCATATCCATGAGCATAATCGAAATACGGATAAAGCGATGCTGATTTTTGAATAGCTTCGAAAAGTTGTTTGTTGGTGAATCCGGGTTTGGTTTGTAAAGCACATGCAGCAAATCCAGCCACGAGAGGTGAAGCAAAAGAAGTACCCTGAGTAAAATGCATGGCGCTTTTGTCTGCAGCAACCACATGACCATAGGCGCACACATTAGGTTTCATGCGCTTGTCGGCCGTAGGTCCATAGGAACTGAATCCAGTATGATAACCTGATTCCGGGTCGATGCCTCCGATAGAAAGAACAGAGTCGGCATCTGCCGGAGCACCTATAATTTTCCATTGGTCGGTACCTTCGTTTCCGGCAGCATTTACTACCAGCATTCCTTTACGGAAAGCCATTTGCGCGGCACGTGTCACATAAGTGAATTTGCCATCCATTTGCGAAGGGAAATATCTGTCGGCGGTATAGCCTAAGGAACTGTTGATTATCTGAGCTCCATTTTTATCGGCCCATTCGGCAGCCATTGCCCAGTTTTTTTCTTCCGAAAAAGGTTCGGGAACGACTTCGGTGCGGGCGAGCAGAAATTCAGCTTCGGTTGCCAGACCTACAGGTTTGCCTTCGTACATCCCAGCTATGCAAGAAAGAACGCTGGTGCCATGCATCTGGTAACTGTAAACATATTCTTTGTTGGAGGTAAAATCCCAGGTCTTAATAATGCGGTTGTTGTCACGAATATGTTTGAAAGCACTGTGTTTGTCGACAGATGGAAAACCACCGTCAAAGACAGCTATGCGTATCCCTTTTCCATGAATGCCGGCAGAATCAAAGGCAAACCCTCCGAGGCTGTTGACCTGTTTAAACTGTAGGTCGGCATATATATTATCGTCTGAACTGCTCGATTTGCTCTCTGCCATATAGGTACTAGTTGTCCAGGGGACAAAGGCTTTCACAAAGGGTAGTTGTGTGATTTCTGCCACCTGTGTTGGAGTGGCTGAAACAAAAAGGGCATTGAACCAGCGACTGTATCCCATCACAGAGTCAGCCAATAGACCTATACGACTTACATAATTGCTGTTAAGGGGAAAATCGGTGGAATCGGAAAGGGGGATGCCGCCCAAAACACGTCTTTCAATGGCGCGGGCATCGAAATAGGTAAAGGGATCGAAACTACAATCCTTTTTATCTGTAAACTCAACCCAGCCATATTGGTTTTGAGACATAAGACTCGAAAAAAAACCGAGGGCTAAAACCAATGTAATAATTTTTGTTTTCATATCAATTAAACAGATTTGTCAATATATTACTTGTACATCCATTGGGTGTCGAAATATTCAGCATAAATGAAATGGATGGAGCGATACTCGTAATGTTTACTTTTTGATAGACAGTTTGACGGGGAATTTTCCACCCGTAGAAAATTAAAGGAACATTTGTGTCGTAGGAGTATGGCGTATTGTGATTGACCATGTATATGGAAGATTCTTCTACCCAGCCGGGACGGAGGTTGATAAAGACATCGCCGGATCTTTCCTGGTTGAAGCTGTTTTGCATGAATTTAAAAATTCCGTCTGAAAAAGGGGTGTTGACCATACTGTATGCACTCATGGCATTGGCGATTCCATTAAACTGTATCATAAAATCAGCCGTTTTTTCCTGCACCTCTTTAAGTGATAACTTACTGTCTTCGATTAAGTTGTGATTAAGGTAGATTTGCCCGTCAATATATTCCATAACCCATTCGCCTTGTCCATATACTGCATTAAGATACGACTTAAGTAGTGTCATGGAATACGAGGGGTTGAATTTACCTTGGGGATATTTTATGCTTTTCATATAGTCGGGATGCTGTGAAGAGCCATGGTCAGCTGTCAGAAAAATAACAACATTTTCTTTTCCTACTTCAGTTTCAATAAACTCGATTAAATGGGCAATTTCTTTATCCAGCCTCAGATAAACATCTTCCATTTCGACCGAATAAGGATTATAACGATGTCCCATATAATCGGTGGATGAAAAACTAACAGTGAGCATATCAGGAATATCATCTTTTCCCAGTTCTTCATTCATGATGGTTGCGATGGCAAAATCTTTGGTGAGTGTGTTTCCGAAAGGTGTGTCCATTAGAACTTCGTAGTTTCTGGATGTTTTATCTTTTTTGCTAATAAATGCCAGATCGTAAGGGAAGACAGATTGTCCATTCCCAAAGCCGTATTCGAATTTATTAGAGTCGGGCAGGCTTTCGGTATATTGTTCGATAGGAAGAAGGGGAGTCCATAGTCTGTCGAGGTAAACATCAGCCAGTTTTTTAGCATTAAAATCAAGAACCCATTTTGGGAGTTGTTTCATGTAATGCGAACTGGTAATCATGTTGCCCGAATCAGAGTCGTACCAGTATGCGGCATTAGCTGTGTGACCCGCAGGCAGGATAGCTGCCCTGTCTTTTAGTGAGACCCCAATCACTTTGCCCTTCATTAAAGTCGATACTCTGAGTTCGTCTCCAACTGTAGACGCAAGCATGTTTACGGGTGATCTGTTGCCTTTTTTAGTGTCAGATCCAACGGGTGTTACATTTTTATCTTCGCAGCAATATAGCTTTTGTTTTTTTGAGCGCAAGTACCAGTAATTTGATACAATGCCATGCACAGAAGGTTCGGCTCCGGTAAAAATGGTCGCATGGCCACATCCTGTTTGAGTGAAGATATAATTAAGATGAGCATTTTTGTAAAAAGCCCCTTCGTTGACCAATTTTTTAAATCCGTTATTTTCAAACTTATTCCAGTAACGGTATAAGTAATCAATGCGCATCTGATCGACTACAATTCCAACCACAAGCTTGGGTCTTTGAGGAGGAATATTTTTGTTTTGACCGTTTGTTTGAAAAATTACTGAAAAGCAAAGGCAGGCAAGGAATAAAAGTCTCATAATAAAATTTATCTTATACAAAGAAAGTTATTTTTTGAAGCTATGATTGAGCCTAAAAATGAAAGTTATGCAATATGCTTAGTGAATAACTTTGGAGGTACATGAAGTCCGTTTTTTACCACTAAGATATAGTAAGTGATCAGTATTCAGTAATCCGTAACTTTAAACGCAGATTATTTTCTTCAATTTTACTTTATATGTGAAGAATTCTTGGTGTTAATTGGTGTAACTTGGCAAAGCGTTCTCACGACCAAAGGGAGTAATCTGTGCAGAAAAGGCTTTAATACTTAGTGCCTATCCTGCTTCCAGTTCATTCATTATTTCATCGGTCAGTTCCAGGTTATGGAACACGTTCTGAACATCATCATCATCTTCGAAGTCGTCGATGATTCGGAGAATTTTTCGTGCAGTATCAGCATCAACATTTTTGGTATCGTTAGCAATACGTCTTAATTCTGCGTTTTCGGCTTCGAGTTTCATGCTTTCGAGTTTCTTTTGAACAGCTCCAAATGATTCGAGCGGCATGGTCAGTATCAGTACTTCGTCCGAGACTTCGATATCTTCAACACCAGCATCGATTATTTCCAGTTCGAAGTCGTCCATACTTTTTATCTGGTTTTTTTGCAGAGTAATGACACCTTTTCTTTCGAATATAAAACTCAGGGAGCCATTGGTTCCTAAGTTACCTCCCCGTTTATTGAAGATAGAACGGATATTACTTACAGTTCGGTTATTGTTATCTGTCAGGCATTCGATAAACACTGCCACGCCACCGTGCAGGTAACCTTCGAAATTAACTTCAATAAAACTCGAGCCTTCGGCGGATGCTTTGGCAATGGCACGTTGAATGTTTTCTTTGGGCATGTTAACACCCTTGGCGTTTTGAATGGCTGTCCTTAAGCGAGGATTTCCATCGGGGTCACCCCCCCCTTCTTTAACAGCTACCCCGATTTCTTTAATAATTCTCGAAAAAATCTTTGAGCGCTTGGAATCCAATGCACCTTTTTTTCTTTTAATGGTAGACCATTTATTGTGACCTGACATAAAAATTTAAACTTTAGTTCGTTTTTGAAGGACTTACTATATACATGCAAAATTATAAAATACGTTTCAATGTTTTTTGTAAAAGACAAAGTTTTTTCAATATCAACAAAAATAATGTTTTGAAATTACTTGAATACATCATTTATCGGGGTGATGTGGAGTTGTTTAAAACATCGAACTCTTATCGTCTAATTAATAACACTTAATGAAAAATTCCCTTTAAATTTAGTCGTATTTAATTTAGCGTTATTTGTTTAAAACAACCACTCCATTTTTGTATTTCAACTATATTGAACTTATTCTTTGGCAAGAATCTTTTCTGCTTGAACTTTATCTTTCTGAAGCTGTTTTTTCAGTTCTTCGATACCGGAAAACTTGACTTCGTTTCTGAGTTTTTCAAAGAATTCAATTCGTATGGTGTGTCCGTAAATGTTTTCTTCGAAATCAAAAAGATGGATTTCTATGCTGCGTTCGGGATCAGGCTGATTTAATGTAGGACGGAAACCGATATTGATCATTCCTTTATAGGTTTTCCCCATGAGCTGGGCCGTGGCTGCATACACTCCGTCGCCGGGAATCTGTTTAAAAGTTTCGTTGACTTTTATATTGGCAGTCGGAAAACCAATGTTTTTCCCGAGTTTAAAGCCGTCAATTACTTTGCCGTTGATGTGGTATGGGTAAGAAAGCATTTTGCGGGCATTACCTACATTGCCTTCGATAAGTTCATTTCGAATAGCTGTTGAACTAACCGCATTTACACCAGAGACTTCGGGGTTTACCTGAAAGAGTTTGAACCCAAATTCTTTGGAAAAATTTCCCAGCGTTTCGTATTTGCCTTCGCGCATCTTTCCAAAATGGTGATCGTGACCCACTACAATATTTCCAATTCGATATTTGTCGATAAGTATGTTCTTTATGAAGTCGTACGAAGTTGTTTTGGCAAATTCTGTCGTAAAATCATAAACAATAACCGCGTCAATATTGCAAGATTCGAGTAAGGCAATTTTTTCATTCAGCGTATTTAGAAGCATGAAATCTGTTTTTCCCAGTACGTGTCTAGGGTGAGGCCAGAACGTAAGCACAACACTGTCGCCACCTGTACTGTTAGCAATTTCGACCACTTTTTGAAGTACCTTGCGATGTCCGTTATGCACACCATCAAAAGTCCCGACAGTAATCACGGGTCGGGTGAAAAGTGGTGTCTCTGTACTTTTAAATATTTTCATATCTAAAATTTTACAAATGTATATATAATTTGCACCTTTCGGGATGTCTTTAAGGCAAATTAACAAAGATATTTTTCAAATATTCTTACAAAAAAAGTTAAAAAAGTAAGAGAGAAAAGGTATTTTTGCAAATCAAATTAGCAATTATGAAGTCCAGAATAGCCCTTTTACTTTTTTTATTTATTGCCATAAATTTTCCCGTTGTTGCACAGGAAGATGAGTTTAAACCATTGAATCAGACCGAAGCAACGACAACTTCGGAGGACGAGTTTAAGTCGATGGATGAAGATGAGTTTAAGCCGCTTGACGAGGGGGGTGACAGTTCTGTTGCTTGTACTTCAACCTGTTCTTCTTCTTGCTCCGAAACCTGTCCCCATGCGCAGGAGCAGAACGATGCTGAAAACAGAAAACTATATTGGATATTGGCTGCTTTTGCAGCAACTATGTTAGCGGGATTTTTCGTGCGGTTTAAACATGTAAAAAGAGCACGTACGTTTTTCCTTTTAGGCTCACTCCTGGCTTTTGGTTTTTTTAATGGAGGATGTCCGTGTATTGTGTCGAGCTACGAATTTACTTTCCTTTCTCTTTTTGGATATTCGGATAAATGGCTGGATGCACTGTGGTTTTTAGGTTTGATACCCCTAACTTATATTTTTGGAAAAGTATGGTGTGGCTGGGTTTGTCATCTTGGGGCTTTACAGGAGTTTATGTATCATCCTGGAAAAATCAAGTTATTTCGCTCTGTAATGGCTCAGAAAGTAATGCAAATATTACGTTATACGATCATGATTGCCTTGATAGTTCAGCTGGCAGTGATGGGATCTATTTACTGGTGCAAAATCGATCCTTTTCTGGCAGTTTTTAACCTGCAACTGAATTATAGTTTTGAATGGACTTCGGGAATTCTTCTTGGGCTATTGCTTCTTACGTCGCTATTTTCCTATCGTCCGTTTTGTCGTTCGGTTTGTCCTATTGGTATTACTTTAGGCTGGATTTCATACATTCCTGGTGCTTCAATTATTGGAATTGAAGGCAAATGCGCCGGATGTAAAGTATGTAACAACTCATGTGATATTGATGCTATTATTAAAAAAGAGAAGAATTCGGTGCTCGATAACCGCGAATGTATTATGTGTGGTGATTGTATTGATTCCTGTCCACAGGGAGGTTTAAAACCTTTGCGCAAAACAGGCAAAAATAAAGTTGTTATTGATTGTTCAAAGGATTGTAGTATTAAGTTAGAGAAGGATTTTGACTAGGTTTATTAGAATATAAAATTGGTTCACAAACCCTAGTTAGGAAAGAAAAATTTATTTGATTTATTTTCCTGAACTAATAGGCATATATACAGATAAATACTCGACATTAGTCTTATTTGCTTTTTATTGCCATTTTCTCTATTTTTACACAAACTAAAATATTACTATGAAAAAAACTACCATTTTTATAGTTGTACTTCTTTTGCAATGGTCTTCTTTAATACAAAATTTGTCTGCTTCTTCTATGAAGTTCATTGGTCTAGAAGTTATTTCCACGAACATGAAATTTTCTGAACAAAGAAAATGTGTTGTGGGATATGGATTCGAATATAAGGAAGATGGTCTTCTGTTTTTCAATGATGATACTCTTAAGTTGGATTCAGGCAATATTGAATTGGCAATTAACCAACAGATTATTAATGATGCAGGCAATGTGTTTTCATTTGATATTAATTTTCCTGGTCATCAGTCAATAGGTTGGTATGTTGACTCATGGAATGCACAGGGAAAAACTATGTATATTTCGGGAGGGGCTGGAATTAAAATATTTTCAGGCGGACAATCCCGGATTTCTTTGAATCAAGATGGAAACGTAGGTATAGGAACAAGTAATCAGTTTGCTAGACTTACAGTGAAAGGCTCAAATGATCAGGAAAATATTCTGTTAATTGAGCCCTACTTGTGGCAACTTGGCGTAAAAGCTCGATTATGTATAGGAGATACAAACCACTTTATTCAGGTTGAAAATGGCCTTGGTTTGTCTTTTTTTGATTACAATAATAAATTTATTTTCAAAAGTGCTAATTCTGAATATGTTGAATTTTTGGTCGATGGAAGAATTTATGCTAGATCCGTTAAAGTAAATCTAAATAGTTGGAGTGATCATGTTTTTGAGAATGATTATTCGTTGATGACTTTAGTCGAACTTAAAACATTTATTAATCAAAATGGGCATTTGCCAGGAGTTCCGGATGAAAAAGAAGTGGTTGATAATGGTGTCGACTTGGGTGAAATGAACAAAATTCTATTACAGAAAGTTGAGGAATTAACATTGTATGTGATTCAACTTGAAGAAAAAGTAAATAATATGGAGATTAAGACAAAATAATATGCTTAAATTAAGTAACATTTTTCTTGCTTTTTCTTGCATTTTAATGTCTTGCGGGCTATATTCTCAATCGTATGTAGTCAATTGTCCAATAGATTTTGAGCATATTAAGTACTGGACAGAAACAAGTTTTTGTGAAGATAATTTTCCCTGGGTTTTGGTTTTTGAAGATGAATTTAATCAGACTTCTTTGGATACATCAAAATGGAATACAAGGTACGGCTGGAAAAACACAGATACTAATGATAGCTTGTTGTATTATACTAATGGGGAGAATTATTTGTTTAATGGAAATTATTTGAGACTAGTGACTAAAAGGGAACGAATATTGGGTCAATATGACTGGCACTCGCCCGATGCAATTATTACCACAATTGAGAATGGAAAAACAGTATCAATACCAAACGAAAGATACTTCCATTTTACCACTGGGATGTTGGTTTCTAAAAAAACTTTTGATAGAGGTAAATATGAAATAAGTGTGAGACTTCCTAAGGAAACCACGAAAGGGTGGTATTTTCATCCTTCGTTTTGGACTTATGGAAGTCCATGGAGTGAAATCGATATGTTTGAGTATAAAGACGGACCAAACAAACCTAGTATGAACTGCCATTACGATAATGGAAGTGGCGGTAGTAATAATTGTTCCAGTAATTTTACTGACCATGATTTTGACGAAAATGCTTTTCAAACGTGGTCGGTTGTCTGGGATAAATATTCTTTAATGTGGTATTATAATGGAAAGTTAAAACGTCAAACAAATCGTCTTGTGGATTTGACTAGCGGTACAGCAATGCCAATATTTTGTAATGATTTGATTAATCGTGTTATTTATGGGGCACAAGTTTCATCATTTCCTAAAAGTCCGGGATCGATTATCATAAATTTAGGGTTACAAAAGGATAATAAAGATAATATTCCTTTTGGTCCTGATGATGCAGATTTGCCAGGTTACATGGATATTAATTACGTGAGGTATTATGTCAGAATGGATTGTGACGTAATTCTTAATCTTACAGGAACTTCGACATTTTTTAAGGTGGGCCTTGATAAATTTAATGTGGTGACAGGTCAAATCATCAACTTGTCATCAATGGTTATTCCTTCAGATGCGGTATTGAAAGTGTTTGCCAGTGATGAAGTCAATCTTTTGGAAGGCTTTGAAATAGAATATGGCTCAGAAGTTGAAATCAGCATAACAGACCCTTGTTCTGCTATGGATCATTCTGAATTTGATAATTTTCCTTCTCCTAATGGTAATGAAAATCAAAATGATTCAATCTTGTTATATCCAAATCCTGCTTCGAAACTATTAAATGTAAGATTTGATAATTTTGAACAAGAGAGATTTTTTTTCTATGTTATTTCAATGGAAGGGAAAATGCTGTTCTCTCAAAAAGTTATAGAGCCAGAAACGAAAATTGATATCGGGCCTTTGTTTAAAGGAGAGATTCTCTTTATTATTATCGATTCGAAAACTAAAAACATTTATAAATATCCTGTCATTTCTGAATAGATAATAGCTGGATTGAATTGCTTATTCTCTTATTTTGTATTTATTTTGCTTAAACTTTTGAATTAATGCTGAAGGAAAGTAACAAACTATATTTATATTTTTTTGTAATCGGAGCTATACTTTTAGTCGTTTGCCAGGCGCTATTAACCGATGGTATGTTTATGGATGGTGTAATATACTCAGCCATAGCAAATAACTTATCAAACGGAATAGGTTCTTTTTGGAATTTACATTTTTCACAAACATTATGGCCTTCGTTTCATGAACATCCACCTTTGGCAATAGGAATGCAGAGTGTTTTTTACACATTATTAGGTCATAGCAGATACATTGATAAAATCTATTCTTTATTCACATTTGTAGTTTCAGGCTACATTATTTTGAAAATCTGGAAACTGAACAAATTTAAAAACGGCTGGTTTGTTTTGTTGCTTTGGTTAAGTATACCGCTTGTTTCATGGGCAATTAGTAACAATGTTTTAGAAAACACAGTGACTATTTTTGTTTTGCTTTCGGTCTTTTTTCTGCTGAAATCGCAAAAACAAAAAGAGTACTTATATTTATTGCTTTCAGGAATAATGCTTACTCTGGGCTTTCTGTCAAAGGGTTTTGTAGCTTTTTTCCCGCTTTCGTTGCCATTCATACTTTGGCTGGTAAATAGGCCGAGCTCGTTTTTAAAGATGATGAAATCCAGTCTCTTGCTGGTCTTATTTACGTTTCTGCCTTTGTTCATTCTCTTTCTGATATTTCCTCAATCTTGGGAAAGTATAAGTACGTACCTGAAAGTGCAGGTTGTAAATGGATTGACAAATATTCAAGAGGTAAAGAATGTTGACTCCAATTTTTTCATCATTGAAAGAATGTTTCTGGAATTAATACCAGTGATAGGAATTTGTCTGATAATAATGGTTGTAGGTTTTATTTTCAAGTTTAAAATAACCAGTATAAAGCAAGAATTTAAAACTTCTTTGGTGTATTTATTACTTGGATTAACAGGTGTTTTACCTATTATGATCAGTACAAAACAAAGTGGGTTCTATATAATGGCCACTTTTCCGTTTTTTGCCATGGCATTCGCAATTCTGCTCAATAAACTGATTATTTTTCTTTTCGACGAAAAATTCTTGAAAACTAAAAGATTCTTTTTGTTTAAATGGTTTAGTATTGTTGTCTTTATTGCTGGGTTGATTGTGCCTATATACTTAAGTCAGACTGGAGGTCGGGATAAGGAAAAATTGTCAGATACTTATAAAATCCTTGATGTTGTTCCTAAAGGTGCCGTTATAAATGCAAATAAAGGGTTATGCCTCGATTGGACTTTGCAAGGTTATTTTTCACGTTATGGCGAGGTAAGTTTGGATACTAATTTTAATCATAAGCGAGACTATATTTTAGCCTATAAAGATCAGGCGCAGGATAGTTTATTTCACAACTATTTGGAAATAAAAGTAGATGCAATTAACTATGTGTTATTAAAAAAGAAATAAAGTGCAGGATATTTTTGCGAAAATGATTTATATTTACTTTTAAAAATAATTCATATGAAAAGCCTAAAATCGATTTTATTTATAGTGTTTGCATTATTTGCCTTTACCTCTTGCAGCGAGTATTCAGAATTCAACGAAGATGCTTTTGAGAGCAGCAGTTGGACTAAAACTACGGGAATTGAATTTAATCCTGTGATTTCGTCAACAGGAGACTATCAGGCTTTTATTCAGCTGCGTTATATTGATGGTCTGCAGTTTCAACAAATCGATGCGATGGCGGCTGTTACTTCTCCCGCTGGCACAACTGATTCTATACCTTTTGCCTTTGTTTTGAAAAATGCCGACGGAACTTCTGTTGCTGATTGTGCTGGTGATTATTGCGACCTCGAAATGCCATTCAACTATAGTTTTAACGAAAAAGGAAACTATAAAGTGGTTGTTACATATACTATGGACATGGACGGTCTCGGCGGTGTAATGGGTATGGGGATAGATATTAGGAAGAAGTGATTTTGGCTGCCTGCCTGCCGATAAGCAAGGTTAGCTATTAGCTGTTGGCTATTGGCTTTTGGCAGGCAGGTTGGCTATTAGCTGTTGGCCAATTCATTCCCTTTTTTCACTTAATTCAAGCCAGCGCATTTCTTTTTCGTCCAGGATATCTATGATTTCGGCATAGCGCTTCGAAATAATGACAAGTTCTTCGGCGGGTAGGTTTCCGTGATTCATTTTTTCTTCGCTTTCGGTTTTTTCCTGACTGAGTTTCTCTATGTCTTTTTCGAGTTGTTCCTTTTCTCTTTTTTCGTTGAAAGTAAGTCGGGTAGAGTAGTCGCCGGAAATTTGAGTTGTTTTTGTTTGCTTGGTTGTTTCGGCTTGTTTGGCCTTTTTGGCTGCCTTTTCTTCGGCCTGCATGATGTCGTAATAATCGCTGTAATTTCCGGGATAATCTTTAATCACGCCTTCGCCTTTGAAGACAAAAATGTGGTCGGCGACTTTGTCGAGGAAAAAACGGTCGTGCGACACTGTGAGTACGCAGCCTGGGTACGAAGCTAAATAATTTTCGAGTACCTGTAGTGTCATAATGTCGAGGTTGTTGGTGGGCTCGTCGAGAATGAGGAAGTTGGGATTCTGCATGAGTATGGTGACCAGATATAATCGCCGTATTTCGCCACCGCTGAGTTTGTACACATATTGCTGTTGCATGGATGGCGGGAAAAGGAAGTAGTTGAGGAACTGCGAAACAGACATTTTATTTCCGTCCGACAGGGTAACAACATCGGCGTAGTCGCGAACCATATCAATGACTTTCTTATCCTGCGGAAAAACAGGATCATCCTGTTTGTAATAGCCCACTTTTACGGTTTCACCGAATTCGAATTTTCCGGAATCGGCTTGTATTTCTCCGGCGATAATATTTAATAAGGTGGTTTTGCCGCAGCCGTTGGGTCCTACTATGCCCACTTTTTCCAGACGACGGAAAATATACGTGAAGTCTTTAATGAGCTTCTGTTCGCCAAAGGATTTATTGATATAAGCAATTTCGAGTATTTTTTTTCCTAAGCGGGAGGCCGAAATATTAATTTTTACACTTTCGTCATGGCGTGTTTGTGTGGCGACTTCCTGCAGATCGTAAAAAGCATCGATTCTGGATTTTGCCTTCGTGCTTCGGGCTTTGGGCATACGTCGCATCCACTCGAGTTCGATACGCAGCAAATTACGTGCTTTATCTACTTCGGCATTGAAATTTTGAATGCGTTCGTCTCTTTTTTCAAGAAAATAAGTGTAATTGCCTTTGTAAACGTACAATTGCTGATTGTCGAGTTCAATGATTTCGTTGCATACACGATCCAGAAAATACCGGTCGTGCGTTACCATTAATAATGTCTGACAGCGGTTGTTGAGAAATTCTTCGAGCCACTCGATCATGTCGAGGTCGAGGTGGTTGGTGGGTTCATCGAGGATAATCAAATCGGGATTACGGACAATTAAGGATGCCAGTGCAACTCTTTTTTTCTGTCCGCCCGAAAGCTCGGTCATTTTTTTCTGTGGATGCTCAATGCCAAGATGTCCCAGTGCCTGATTGACTCGGGTTTCGATGTCCCATGCGCCCGCTGCATCAAGTTTGACGGATAGTTCCGACATTTTATCTTTATCATTTTCGGCAACAGCCTTTTCGTATGCGACAAACATCTGATGCACATCGGAAAAAGTTCCGTATACCACCTCGAATACAGTTGCTCCTGCTTTAAAAACCGGGTTCTGAGGCAGGTAACCTATACTCACATCATTGCGCAGTACAACTTTTCCGGAATCAGATGATTCTTCTCCGGCAAGTATTCTGAGCAGGGTCGTTTTGCCCGCCCCGTTTTTTGCAAGTAATGCTGTTTTGCGGCCTTTGGGAATGCTGATGGAGACATTGTTAAATAAAACAAGTTCTCCAAACGATTTGGTGATGTTTTCTGCCTGAAGTAAGTCGTACATAGTTGCTAAAAAGAGTTTGCAAAAGTAATGATAAAGTTTGGCATTTTAGAATCTGTGCCGGTTGACCAAAAAACACTAACTTTGTAAAAAAAAATCATGAAGCTATTTCTCGCAGCCCTCTTCGTTTTTTCTTACGTTACCCTGTTTTCGCAGGATACTCTTAAAGTGATGACTTACAATGTATTGAATTATGGAATAACAACCTCGTATTGTACGACAGTCAATAATAACATTTTGACAAAAGAGGCTAACTTAAAAACTATTTTTGAGTATGCTGATGCCGACATTATTAATATAAATGAGTTGGGGACGGGTTTATCCAACAGTCAGCGTTTACTCGATTCAGTTCTCAATAAAGCCTATCCTAATCGCTATGCCCGAGGTCAATATTTCAATTCTACAGCATCCTCATTGGTAAATATGGTGTATTACAACAAAAATTTGCTGGCCATTCATAGTCAGTATTCAATTATTGACGGAATAAGGGATATTTGCTTTTTTAAGTTTTACTACAAGGGCAATCAGTTACTGACAGGAGATACTGCTTTTCTTACGGTCATTTCAGCTCACCTTAAAGCAGGATCTACCACCTCTGATGCTGATGATCGGGCAGCTGAGACGCTAGCCCTGATGAACTATATTCAAAACCGGCCTGTTACAGGAAATCTTATAGTATTAGGGGATTTTAATGTCTATGGCAGTAGCGAAGATTGTTTCCAGAATTTGGTTAATTTTTCAAATTCGAGCCTTCGCTTTTACGATCCAATCAACAAATTGGGCGAGTGGAATAATAATTCTTCTTACGCTGCTTACCATACTCAGAGTGCCTGGACAAATGATAACGGATGTGCTGCAACCGGCGGAATGGATGATCGTTTTGATTTTATTCTCATGAACGAAAATATTAAATATAATGTTCAGAAAATAAGCTATGTGAGTGGTTCTTATTTGGCTATAGGTCAGGATGGTAATCGTTTTAACCAGTCCGTCAGCTATCCTACAAATACATCAGCCCCTACTGCTGTCATTAATGCCTTACAAATTGCTTCCGACCATTTGCCTGTGGTGATGAAGCTAAAAGTCAACCAAAATCCCATGTCTGTTTCTTTCACTTCATTGCCAGTGTTAAAGTTTGGATACGTTGGAGGTAATGTCTGGAGCCTGCTAAATCTGGATGAAAATGAAACTTATCAGGTAGTTGTAAGAGATTTAAGAGGAAGAACTATCACTGTTTTGCATTGCGACAAAGGTTCGTCTGAAATTAATCTGAGTGGTCTGGCATCTGGTATGTATCTTCTGAATTACTCCTCACCCGCTACATCGGGGGTTTTTAAAGTGTGGGTAGAGTAGTTTTCAAGTTTTAGTTTATTGCTTTTATAAAATCACGAATAATTTTTTCATGATCAAAGGCCAGGGCGGGAAGTTTGTCGATGTCGAACCACTGCGTTTGAGCCGCATCATCTCCGGCATGGGCGTCTAATTCTGTGTCGGCGACATGATAATAAACAATAGAAATATTGCGTCCACGGGGATCCCTGCCGGGTTGGCCGTAGGCTGCAAATTGCATCATTTTTATTAAGCTGATTCCTGTTTCTTCTTCCAGTTCGCGCAAGGCGGCATGCTCTAAATCCTCGTCCATATCGACAAATCCGCCGGGTAAGGCCCAATTACCTTTAAAAGGATCGTTTTTTCGCTCAATAAGAAGGATTCTTGGCGTTTGTCCTTGGCTTTTCCAAACTACGATGCAGTCGCAGCAAACCATGGGGCGGGGGTATTCGTAGCAGTATTTCAATGGATAATACGTTTGATAGTCCTCAAATTATGGGTGTATTTGTTTTCAGCTTTATTATAGATTCCATTCTGGTCAATGGCATCAATGCGAACAAAGCCGGAGGCATGGATGATTTGTTTAGAATTGAGAAGTATGCCTGTGTGAATAATCTGACCTTCATCGTTGCCAAAAAAAGCCAGATCGCCGGGCAGGGCTTCTTCAACAAAGTCAACCAAATTTCCTTGCATGACTTGTTGCGATGCATCACGTTGTATGTCGTATCCGTGGATGCGCATAACAATTTGGGTCAAACCTGAACAATCAATACCCAATATCGTTTTTCCTCCCCATAAGTATGGGCTGTTAAGGAATTGTTGCGCAAAAGATGCATCGAACAAATTGCGGATGTTTCTTGATGAACTTATGTCTTTTGGTAGTATAAGTGACTCTGATTGAATTAAACCTGGATTCAGAAAACTGCCGGCCGGAATATGCATCATCAAACTATTGTCTGCGTCAGAGAGGGTGGTAAGAGGCGACTCTGTGGCCGGAATAAGCGTATTGAGATTATTGCTTACAGGCATTTCCTTTTTCAACTGGCACCATCCGGTATAGTTATCAATATCTGACTGTATTCTAAACCAGTTTTTATCTTGTTCCAGTATATGGAAACATTCTCCAAATAGGAGTTGACTAATCATTTCAGATTTATCGGAGGGTTCTGCCCGCAAAGGAATCAAAGGTAACGAACAGAGATATGGCATATTTTCTGAAAACATCTTGATTTTTTTTTCAAACTTATAGATTTTCACTCGAAATGTCAAATAAATGAGAAAACCTTCAAATAGTTCGAATGCAGCCCTTAATTAATGAAGCATGTTACTAAGAGTAGACTGTTTATAATTGTTCTTATGAGCAGTAACAGTTGTTTATATTTGTATTACCTTTGAATTTCCCAAAATATTATCGATGAAAGGATTCTCAGAAAGTGTTTTAAATATTGTCAGGTATATTGGTTCCATTGTCCTGTTCGTATTTGCTGTAGCTCTCATTGTTTTTTTTACTCCCCGGTATTCACGTTTTGTGTATGAGTTTAAACAAGGCGAACCGTGGCTACACGAAAATCTCATTTCTGAAATTGATTTCCCTTTGTTAAAAACGCAGAAGGACAAAGAGAAGGAAGCAGAAGAGATTAAAAAGCAATTGCCACCAGTTTATCAAAAAGATTCACTTATTGAATTAAATACCTATCTGGGTATTACGGACGGTTTTAAAGAGTTGTCAGGAACAATCTTAAATAGCGATTCAACTTTTCTGAATGACACCTTATTTGAAGATGATTTCTCTGCTTTTTTAATGACATGTCTTGATGAACTTTATAAGAGTATTGGAATTGCTGTCAGGCAGGACAGCTTGAATATTGAAGGGGGGGATATATATTTACGAACAGATGAGGGAATAAAACTTACCAAAATAAGCGATTTCCTTTCACCTGAGAAGGCTGCTCAAGTGATAGAAAATAAACTTGGGTTTTTTCTAAATAATAAGGTGAATACTGTTAGCGCTGTGAATAGTTTGATTGGCTCACTGCAGGTAGTACAGTATATTAAACCCAACATTATTTATGATCAAAGAAGAACCAATGAGATGGCGGAGAGTAAAATCTCTCTCATTTCAGACTTTAAAAGTTATATTAAAAAAGGACAGATTATTGTCAGAAAGGGCGACTTGATCAGTGATGATATTTATAATGTTATTTCTTCTTATGCTACCGAATTAAACTTTGTTAATAAGAATCCAAAAACGTATTTGTATATCATGTCTGGTAGAACCATCATAGTGACTGGTTGTCTTTTCATGCTTTTTCTATTTCTTTTTCATTTTAAAAAGGATATTCTCTTCCAATTCCGAAAAACTTCTTTTATTTTAAGTCTGGTTGTCATATTTTTTGTCGTTTCGGCATTGCTTGTTAAATACAGTAATGTAAGTATTTATACCATTCCTTTTGCCCTTATTCCAATTATTATTCGATCTTTTTATGATAACAGGTTAGCCATTTTTGTTTTTCTGATGACAATGATACTGGTATCATTTATTGTTCCTAATAGTTTTGAGTTTTTCTTTTTGGAGTCGATGGCCGGTATGGCTGGTATCTTTGCCATGGTAAATTTGCGTCGACGTGGGAGATTGTTTTTTACTGCATTTCTAGTTTTTATCACGTATTCCATTTTCTATGTAAGTATCGAAGGCGTTTATGGTCATAGTCCTATGGACCTTGATTGGCAGCGTTTTATTTGGTTTGGATTTAATGCATTGATGATACTTGCTGCTATTCCTCTTACTTACTTGTATGAGAAAGGATTTGGTTTCCTTTCTGATTTGACGCTCATGGAACTTACAGATACTAATTCCAAAGTATTGCGAATGATTGCTGAGAAGGCTCCCGGAACATTTCAACATAGCCTTCAGGTGGCTAATTTGGCTGAAGAAGCCATTGTTCAAATTGGTGGAAATCCGCTGTTGGCAAGAGCTGGTGCATTGTATCACGATTTGGGAAAAGTGGCTTTGCCCCGATATTTCATCGAAAATCAGTTGGTTGGTCAGAATCCACATGATGAGTTGGATCAGATTAAAAGCGCTGAAATTATTAAAGGGCACATCACTTATGGGTTAGAGCTTGCCAAAAAATACAGTCTCCCCGATGCTATTACAGATTTTATCAAGACGCATCATGGGCATTCGAGGGTTGAGTATTTTTATCGTTCATATCAACAGCAAAATCCCAATATGCCTGTTGATGAAGACAAGTTTTTATATAAAGGAAAACTCCCATTTTCACGCGAGACGGCAGCTGTTATGATGGCTGATGCTATTGAAGCTGCTTCGAGAAGTTTGAAGTCGTATTCTGAATCGGCTATCTCTGGTTTAGTTGATCGTATTATTCAACAGCAAATAGATGATAAGCAATTGAATGAGGCAGATATTACATTTCGACAGATTTCTATTGCTAAAGATGTGTTCAAGAGAAAAATACGCAATATTTATCATTCGCGAATTGAATATCCCAAATAAATTTTGGTTTGCATTATTTTTCTTTTTACCTTTGCCCCTCATTTAAAAAAACACTAGTTGTATGATTATCGTACCTGTTAAAGAAGGTGAAAGCATTGATAAAGCGTTAAAGAAATACAAACGCAAATTTGAGAAGACTGGTATCATGAGAGAACTCCGTGATCGTAAAGCCTTTAAAAAGCCTTCAGTTCGTCGTCGCGAAGAAGTTAACAAAGCAATTTATATCCAGACTTTGCACGAAGGCATCGATTAATTTCTGTTAATTCGTAGCTGAGCGTAACTTATTTTTTTGTACATTCGTACAAAGAAACAGCTATAACTTCAGAAATGTCCCTTCTTACCAACTTCATTCATTATATAACTTTCGAAAAACGTTATTCTGTTCATACAGTTGATGCTTATCAATCTGATATTGAACAGTTTTTTCTATTTGCTGGTATAGAAGAATCTGTTTCAATTAATTCTGTAAGTTCTAGTATTGTACGGGCGTGGATAATCAATTTGTCAACAAATAAAAATAGTGCCAGAAGTATACGCAGGAAAATCGCTTCATTGAACAGTTTCTTTCGTTGGGCTGTCAGACAACAGCATCTGGATGCCAATCCTTGCAAGTTAATCACTCTACCTAAAACAGATAAAAAGCTACCCGAGTTTGCTGAAGAAAAAAAGCTTATTCAGTCACTGGATGTTTTTGCTTTTGGGGAAGATTTTGAAGGGGTTAGAAACCACTTAATTATTGAAATGTTTTATTCAACCGGTATGCGTCTCAGTGAACTTACCGGATTGAAAAACGGTGATGTTGATATTTCATCGGGATATATCAAAGTCCATGGTAAAAGAAATAAGGAAAGAATGATTCCCGTTACCGGAATCTTAACCGGATTGTGTGAGAAATATATATTGTTGCGTGCAGAGATAACATCCGATGAAAAGTCTTTTTTTGTCACACCCGCCGGTAAGCCAGTATATGCCAAATTAGTATATCGGGTCGTTCATTCATTTTTATCTGTGGCAACTACATTAAATAAAAAGAGTCCGCATATACTTCGCCATACTTTTGCTACCCATATGTTGAATCATGGGGCTGACATTAATGCTATTAAAGAACTTCTGGGTCACGCCAATCTTGCGGCGACACAGGTGTACACACACAATTCGTTCGAGAAACTAAAAAAAGTGTATCAACAGGCCCATCCTAGGGCATAAAAATAGTTACTAATTATTAATTTAAGGAGGATGACTTATGAACATCAAAATTCACACACTGCATTTTAATGCAGACAAGAAGCTGGAAGATCTCATTGAATCGAAGGTAGGGAAAATCATTCAAAGGAATGAAGATGTAATTTCTGCCGACGTCACACTTCGCCTTGAGAAGAGTCAGGATATGGACAATAAGGTGGCGGAGATTAAAATTGAGATACCTGGAAACGACCTCTATGCCCGTAAGCAATCAAAGAGTTTTGAAGAAGCTGCTGATATCGCTGTGGAAGCGATAAGAAGACAGTTGAAAAAATATAAAGAAAAAAAGAAAGGATTATAGTATGAAGGGGCTTTTTAGCCCCTTTTTTAATGGCTTAATAAATAATATTAATAATATATAGTTACTGTCTCAGACGCTCTGCACTCAGTTTAAAATAGGAAAGCCGCCCCAATACTATTTCTTTGTTTTTAGCGGATAATTCAATTAGCTCATTTAATGATAAATGCAGAGACGACATCAGGTCGTCGTTTATGGGGTCATTATCGTAGACTTTTACATAAATTTTATCGCTTTTGCTAATCGTAATTTCCCCCGAGTCGTCAAGCCATGCTGCCGAATATGAGTTTTTGACAACAGGAGAGGAGTAAAAGAAATCGGCATTATCTCCTTCGCCTGCAATGACCTTCCAGCAAATATCAGGCGGAGCGCCAGATATCAGGTTATAATCCCATGGATCCCCCTCAAAATCTGTTTCCATAGCTCTAACACCGCTGACCAGAACTTTGAAATATTCTTTAGGGGGTATGTTTACAGTTGCTTTAATGATTGAATCACCGTATATTTTAATCCTTTGAGCTGTTTCGCCCGAAAAACTTGTATCATTCTTCCATGCAGTGATCTTAATTGCCAAATCGTATTTTCCTTCTTTTAATTCAAGGGCATAATAGGGTAGCAGATTGCGTTTCACTAGGACATCTTTTTGCCTGATATAAGTGCGAAATCCACAGTTTCCCTTTTTATTTTTGAAAGAGCGTGTAGATTTGCATGCAAGAACTGGCTTCCCGTTAAGAAAAACTTCGGCATCTATCCAAAGTGAAGCGGGTTGTTGCCGATTATGAAATAAGGTGTCGTAAACAAATCTAGAAGAAAATAGATTGTATAACCCTTGCACATCATTAACCGATGTGTCGGCACTTGTTTTCAAATTAAAAATAATTAGTGAGTCTTTTTGCGAAAAAGAGCTAGTAGATAGACTCAATATGATTATTAAATTAAATATTGATTTCATTATACAAAGATAATATTTCAATTGTAATTTCATCTTTCTTGTTTATTAAACAGATGCCTTAAGAAATTACTAATAACGAATAGAAAACAAGAGAGGCGGCAAAAAGATCCTTTGCATAATCTTCTTTTTCAGTTGATTGACTTTGTCTAAAGAATAGACTTTTTTAATCATTTTTCGTAAATGCGTAAGGTGTGATAAATCAATAGTTTGCATTAAACGGAATAATTTTTGACAATTCCGGTGTTTTTTTCTTGCAAAATTTTGGTTTTGCAAAATAAAGTTAATACATTTGCCGTCCGAATTTAGAAAAAAGTTCTTTGAATATATGCCGAAGTAGCTCAGTTGGCCAGAGCAGCTGATTTGTAATCAGCGGGTCGGGGGTTCGAATCCCTCCTCCGGCTCTGAGTACTTAATTACCATACCATTGGGGAGATACCGAAGTGGCCAACCGGGGCAGACTGTAAATCTGCTGACTTATGTCTTCGTAGGTTCGAATCCTGCTCTCCCCACAATTTTAATTGCGGGAGTAGCTCAGTTGGTAGAGCATCAGCCTTCCACGCTGAGGGTCGCGAGTTCGAGTCTCGTCTCCCGCTCTTGCCGATGTAGCTCAGTGGTAGAGCACTTCCTTGGTAAGGAAGGGGTCATGGGTTCAACTCCCATCATTGGCTCTTTTAAAAGATTTTTTAATAAAAAGGAAACATAATTTAATTTTAAACAAACAGGAATATGGCAAAAGAAAAATTCGATCGCAGTAAACCGCACGTTAATGTCGGAACAATCGGTCACGTTGACCATGGTAAAACCACGTTAACTTGTGCTATTACAAAAATTCTGGCAGAAAATGGAATGGCTGAGTTCCGTTCTTTTGATTCGATTGATAATGCACCCGAAGAAAAAGAAAGAGGTATCACTATTAATACTGCTCACGTTGAGTATCAAACAGTAAAACGTCACTATGCGCATATCGATTGCCCTGGTCACGCTGACTACATTAAAAACATGGTTACTGGTGCTGCCCAGATGGATGGAGCGATTCTCGTAGTTGCTGCAACTGATGGTCCTATGCCTCAGACCCGCGAACATATCCTTTTAGCTCGTCAGGTAAACGTTCCCAGACTTGTTGTTTTCATGAACAAAGTAGACATGGTTGAAGACGAAGAAATGCTTGACCTCGTTGAAATGGAAATTCGCGAATTACTTACTTTCTACGGTTTTGACGGTGATGCTACTCCCGTTGTTCGTGGTTCAGCACTTGGTGGACTCAATGGTGAAGCAAAATGGGTTGAAAAAGTAAAAGAACTCATGGATCATGTTGATGAGTATATTCCTCTTCCTCCCCGTGATACCGAAAAGCCTTTCCTTATGCCTGTTGAAGACGTATTCTCAATCACCGGTCGTGGTACAGTTGCTACTGGTCGTATCGAGCTTGGCGTTGTAAATACAGCTGACGAAATGGATATCGTTGGTCTTGGTTTCGAGAAGAAGAAAACAGTAGTAACCGGAGTTGAAATGTTTCGTAAGATTCTCGACCGTGGTGAAGCTGGTGACAACGTAGGTTTACTCCTCCGTGGTGTGGATAAAAAAGAAATCAAAAGAGGTATGGTAATCGCAAAACCCGGTTCCATTACTCCTCATACCAAATTCAAAGCTGAAGTTTATATTCTGAAAAAAGAAGAAGGTGGACGTCACACTCCATTCCATAATAAATACCGTCCTCAGTTCTATCTCCGTACTCTTGATATTACTGGAGAAATTGATCTGCCCGAAGGTGTTGAAATGATTATGCCTGGTGATAACATCTCAATTATTGTTAATCTGATTTACCCTGTAGCTATCAATAAAGGTCTCCGTTTCGCAATCCGCGAAGGTGGACGTACAGTTGGAGCAGGTCAGGTTACCGATATCGTAGAATAAATCAATTTTAAAACAGGAGCTCAGGCTCCTGTTTTTTACGGGTGTAGCTCAATTGGCAGAGCAGCGGTCTCCAAAACCGCAGGTTGAGTGTTCGATTCGCTCCGCCCGTGCAAATTAAAAATGAAGAAATGTCCAGAATAAAAAGTTATATTCAGGAGTCTGTCACTGAACTGGTTCAAAAAGTTTCATGGCCCACAGCCAAAGAACTTCAGGACAGTGCTATCATTGTAATGATTGCTTCCATCATAATTGCCCTCATCATTTTCATCATGGATTTTCTGTTTAATAATCTTATGCAGATTATTTACGGAATGTTTTATTAATCGGTAAAAATGTCGAACGAACTTAAAAAAAACTGGTATGTTGTCCGTGCCATTAGTGGTAAGGAGAAAAAAGTTAAGGAGTATCTCGAATACGAGATTGCTCGACTTAAATTCGAGGATTATATATCACAGATTTTGATTCCTACCGAGAAAGTATACCAGTTCCGCAATGGAAAAAAAATCAGTAAGGAAAGAAGTTTCTTTCCCGGTTACGTACTGATTGAGGCCGTTCTTTTTGGCGAAGTACCTTTAACTATCCGGAGTATTCCTGGTGTTCTTGGTTTTCTCACTACGCCCGAAGGAAGTCCTATTCCATTACGCCTCCCTGAAGTTAACAGAATTTTAGGAAAGGTTGACGAACTGGCTGAAAGTGAAGAGGAAGGACTGATTCGATTTATTGTTGGCGAAAACGTTAAGGTCATTGATGGACCATTTAACGGATTTTCCGGTGTAATCGAAGAGGTTAATGAAGAAAAGAAGAGACTTAAAGTCATGGTGAAAATTTTCGGAAGAAAAACACCTCTTGATTTAAGTTTCATGCAAGTCGAAAAAGAATAATAAAAATGCTTTAT
Source organism: Bacteroidetes bacterium HGW-Bacteroidetes-21 (assembly GCA_002840935.1). GTDB lineage: Bacteria > Bacteroidota > Bacteroidia > Bacteroidales > GWA2-32-17. Next base: position 26,396 of record PHDH01000026.1, read on the forward strand.
GGCAAAACAAATTGAAACATTTATTAAGCTTCAAATTAAGGGAGGTGCAGCCAACCCCTCCCCACCTGTAGGACCAGCACTTGGTTCGAAAGGTGTTAACATCATGGAGTTTTGCAAGCAGTTCAATGGCAGAACACAGGATAAACCGGGAAAGGTCTTACCTGTAGTAATTACAGTATATAGCGATAAGTCGTTTGACTTTGTTATAAAAACCCCCCCAGCAGCAGTTCAGCTAATGGAA
>PHDH01000323.1 GCA_002840935.1 Bacteroidetes bacterium HGW-Bacteroidetes-21
CACTCAACCTTTCCTACAAGGATCTGGATACAAATAACTTAAAAATCACTTTTTGTGCCAACGGAAAATATGGAATAAATCGTATTTATCCACAACAAGGGTTAGGTGTCCGCTATAAAAATAGTCGAAACCTCATGTCTGATGCAGGAATTATTGCTGCATATTCGTCAACCAAAACCCTTTCGGCTGTATATCCGAGTATGAACTTCGCAATAGAAAGTGCCGTACATCAATACAATAATGTAATTGCTGATGTTGAACTTATTTCTCAGTTTAATGATAGTTTGGCTCCCGATACGATTAGAAACGACCTGGAAATTACGCAACATGTGTATGCCTGGACTGATTCTGCTGCATCGAATTTCTATATTGTTCGCTTTACAATTAAGAATAACCATAGTCTCCCGATCAGCAATTTTTATTTTGGAGTATACACCGACTGGGATATTGTGAATCCTGCCCTCAACAAAGCAACCTATTATTCGAGTCGTAAGTTAGCTGCCGCTTTTTATCAGGGGACAACGACCTTATATACTGGCGTAATGGCTTTATCAAATCAAAATTCAGGACACTATGCCTTCGATCTCATGCAAGGAGGAGATGGTGGAATTGACCTGACAGGAGGATTCACCCCTGCAAAAATATATCAGGCATTAACAGAAAATAAAAATTCAGCAGGAATGAATTCCAACGGTAATGATGTAGCCAATCTTGTCAGTTATGGCCCGTTATATATTAATTCAGGCGGTTCTATTGCTGTTGACTATGCTATTCTGGCTGCTGACAATGAGTTTTCTTTTTTACAAACTGCCGACGAAGTACTTTCTCGCTACGATCTACATCTGAATTCTGAACTTTTAGACTATTCTGAGCAGACAAACAATGCATTAGTATTTCCAAACCCTGCCGAAGATATTATCTACATTAAATTCCCTGAGAACTACAACGGTATAATAAAACTTGAAATGCTAGACATATTCGGAAGAAATGTTTTTAGTGATTTTTCTGTAGCAAATAAGCTGTCAGCCATTAATACACAGAACCTAAGCAAAGGAATGTATTTAATACATATAATGTATGGTGACAGTGAAGAAACATTACGTTTCGTAAAAGACTAGGAGACTAATTTGATTTTACCAAAAAGGAAAAACCATGATTTAGGACAAATTATAAAAAATCGAAACAGTTTCTAAGTATTTTCTGATTTTTCGCCCTACCTTTGTAAAAAGAAACCTAACTCAAATGAAATACTTTTTTATCCTTTTCTTATTTGTATATGTTTATTCTGTCCAGGCACAGGAAAAAACTTATAAAATTGCTTGTGTGGCTTTTTACAACACCGAAAATTTATTTGATACTGAAAATGATACGACTATTAATGACGAAGAATTTCTACCCGAAGGAGCTAACGCATGGACTCAGGAACGTTACCAATTAAAGCTGGAAAATCTTTCCAAAGTTATCTCGCAGATAGGTTCGGAAAAGACCAAAACAGCGCCCAGTATTGTTGGTTTGTCGGAAGTCGAAAATAAACGTGTGGTAGAAGATCTGGTTAAAACACCCCTTTTAGCTCCATTTGGGTATAAAATTGTTCATTACGACTCCCCTGATCGTAGAGGTGTTGATGTTGCGCTCATATACAATCCGGCACACTTCACTGTTACTTCAAGCCGAGCTGTAAGACTGGTAATGAAAGATAATCCTGAATTACGTACACGCGATCAACTGGTGGTATCCGGATTACTTGATGGCGAGCCCTTACATGTTATTGTAAATCACTGGCCTTCACGTAGTGGTGGCGAAAAAAAGAGCTTCCCCAACCGCGTTGCGGCTGCTCAGCTTTGTCGTTCTATTGCAGACTCTATTCTGGCTATCGACCCTAAAGCAAAAATCATTATGATGGGCGATTTAAACGACAATCCCACCGACGAAAGTCTTGTAAAGCACCTCCGTGCAAAAGGAGATATCGATAAACTTACCAAAGACGAATTTTTCAATCCCATGTTCAACATGTTTAAAAAAGATGGCATTGGATCAAACGCTTACCGCGACTCCTGGAGCTTATTCGATCAGATTATTTTAACCCCTGGCTTACTGGATAAAGATTATAGTACTTACAAATATTACAAAGCTTTAATCTTTAACATGCCTTTCCTCATGCAGAAGGACGGAGCTTTTAAAGGATATCCATTCAGAACCTTTGTTGGGAATCAGTTTCAGGGTGGGTATAGCGACCATTTTCCTGCTTATGTTTATCTTATCAAAGAAAAGAAATAGCCCACTGCTAATCTTTATACAATAAAATAATTCTCTTTCCAGAAAGTCATACTCTTTTTGTACGGCTCCGAATCTTTTGCATAAGAAGAAGGAAATGCTGGCGCCATTTTTCCGGGGAACAAGGTGACAATTCGGAATTGAATATCAGTTTTCTTTTGCAGAATAATATTCAATGTGAAAGTTTTTGAAGGAACCCCTTCAACACAACCAATTCTACTGCCTGATATCTCTCTGTATTTTACAATCTTTCGTTGCTTTTCACTAAGTTCGTTGTGATGAATCAGATTGTTGGTTCCAATTCCATCGGGATAATCTGAGACGGAGAAATCAACCACGAACTCAGATTTGTCGTTTATCCATGGTAGTTGATTCTGATTAAAGATGATAATCTCCTTTGATTTTTTGAAAAGTTCATCAGGGTCTGCAGCAAAGTCAGCAAAGAATTTTGATCCTGGAAGGGTTAGACGTTGTTTAATATCAGTAATAGTTTTAGACGTATTTTTAAGGTCATTCATAAAGTCATCAGATAACACACTGAAATGCTTGATGATGTGCATTCGGGTTTGTGAGTCAAAAACTATTTCGGGATAATTCATTGGGCATAAAGATAATATATTCGAATGCAACTTAAAAACTCAAATTGACACGGCAAACGCATTTAGAACACTAATAAAAATAAAAAAAACTTTCGTTATTGCGATAGTATAGGTTAGTATATCAGCATTA
>PHDH01000027.1 GCA_002840935.1 Bacteroidetes bacterium HGW-Bacteroidetes-21
GAAAGCTACTATATGGATGGGGACTTACGTGGATATGAATATGATTACAGTGTTTCGGGAAAACTGTCAACGATTACTAAGTATAACAATTATGGTTTTACTGAAGGCTTATTCGAATGCGATACAAATGGAGTTGTTGTTGATAGCGTATTATTTGTAAATGGAACTGTACATTATATTTTAAAAGATGCCTCTGGTAAAGCAAAAATCGAAGGGAACTATGTCAACGGAATGAAGCATGGTTTTCAGCAATTGTTTTATCATAATGGAAAAGTAAGAATTTCAGGAAATTATTATTCCAATTATCCTGACGGCGAATGGATATGGTACTATCCGAATGGAAACATCAGTTCAAAAGGACAATATTTTCAAGGCGAAAAAACAGGTGTCTGGGAATACTATGATTATTTCGGAACTCTTACCAATAAGTCTGAATATAAGTTTGGAAAAAGTGAAGGCAAAAATTTATGGTATTTCAGAGATGGAAAAATTGATGCTCAAATTGAATATTTTGAAGACAATCGTCATAACAAATCATTTTACTATGCCAACAATGGAGATTTGAGAGTCGTGCGATATTACGAATTTGGAAAACTCATTGGATATAGCTATCAGGATAAGAATAAAAAACTTGTTGATACCATTCATACTCCCAACGGCGACGCAGAGATTACGGCATACTACTATACCGGTGTTATGTCGACCCAATTCGAAATTAAAAACGGAGCATATCATGGTGCTTATAAGATTTACTACCCATCTGGCAAATTACAGGAAGAAAGAATGTATGATTATGGGGAAGAAACTGGTCCGACTATCGAGTATTTCCCTGATGGTAAAGTGATGCGTATAGAAAATTATAACTTCGGAGATTTGCAGGGAGAGCTAATCGAGTATAATTCAAACGGAAGCCTAAGAATTAAAGAACATTATAGTTACGGACTTAAACATGGTCTATGCGAATATTTCGATAAAACAGGTAAATTAATTAACGCATTCCTATACTACGACAATGATGTGGTTTCTATCATTAAATAAAAAAATAATCTACTTATTTTTTTTACTGCTTTTTATTTCAGTAAATGCATTGGCTCAACCTGAAGAAGAATTCAGAAAGTTTAAATCATTGGCTCCTAAAGCCGATGTAATTTTAACAAAGTATAATAACCGGATTAATCTAACAGTAGAATCGGATAATCTTGTTGTAATTTATAAAACAAAAGAAGAAATTTTGTATTCTGGAACCAATGTGTCTGATTTTAACGAGCGAAGTATCAGTTTTTCAAAATTTTATAAACTAAAAAATTATAGTGCATACACTCTGGCTGTTAATGGAAATAAATATAAAAAAATTCCTGTTAAAGAATTTAACGAGAGTTCAATTAGTAATGGGAGTGTGTTTCATGATGATGAAGTAAAATTGAATTTTGTTTTACCTCAAATTGAGAAAGGGTCAAAATCGGTAATTGAATCGGAATACGAAATTATGGAACCCCATATGCTTCCCGTATTATCGGTTTCACCTTATATCGATTACTTCAATGTCGAATTTTCGTTAGTTTACGATAAGAATATAACCGTGGCGATTGACACTTTACATATGGAAGGCCTACAAGTTAATCACCAAATAACAGAAAAGGGAAATTCAATTCAGCATTCATGGCAATTTAATTCCCCTAAAAAATATACTTATGAAAATTCAGTGCCCGACGCAGAATTTATATCACCACAGGTAATTATTAGAGTAAAATCATATATAAATAATGGAATTAAAGTGAAAGTTCTAGAGGATTTACAGGATTTAAGCACATGGTATTGTTCTCTTATCAGTAAATCATCTGAAAATAGCGAAATCTTTAAAAAATTAACAGATTCCATTGTTAGTGATTGTAATACTGAGATTGAAAAAGCTTCAAAAATTTATTATTGGGTCCAAAAAAACATTAGATACATTGCTTTTGAAGATGGGTATGCTGGTTTCATTCCACAAAAGGCTAGTCTGGTATATCAAGACAGATATGGTGACTGTAAAGGTATGGCTAACCTTTTATTTAATTTATTGCAATCACAAAACATCGACGCATCCTTATGCTGGGTTGGAACAAGAGACTTACCCTACAAATACACTGAATTCCCCTCCCCCATTGTAGATAACCATATGATCGTTGCCTTAAAAGTTGATTCAAAATATTTGTTTTTAGATGCTACTCATCCAAATCTGATCTTTGGAGTTCCTTCCCCCTTTATTCAGGGAAAAGAAGCATTAATTAACAACCCTGAATGCACCGAATATTTTATAGAAAACGTGCCTATTGTCGAACCCGAAATAAATACTTTGTACGACTCATGTTATATCAGTTTAAAAAACAATATCGTATATGGAGAGGGATTTGTTCGACTCACAGGTTATACACGTATGGAATTTGTCGACGGGTGGAGGCAAAAGAATTATAAGTTTTTGCAAAAATATTGTCGAGAATTCCTGCTCAAAGGAAATAATAAATTTATGCTCGATACAGTATGGATCGAAAATGAAGAAAATATTAACCAGCCTCTCTACATTAAATACAAATTCAAAATACCCGATTATTATATTCTTAACGATCAAGAGTATTATGTTAACCTAAATTTGGAAAAGATTTCGATGTCGTCAAAAATTAATAAAGAAAGAAATGTTCCTATTATTTTCAATTATAAAAACTGCGAAATTCATATTGTTGCACTTGATATGGAATCCTTTAACCTTGAGAATAAACTGCCAGAAGATGTGACTTATAACAACTCGTTTTTTTATTTTGAAAACAAATACAAAGTCAGTAACAAGCAAATAATCCGTTATCAAAAAAATATTAATAATAGCATGATGCTCACTACAGACGAATTTCAATATTTCAACAAACTTCTGGAACTTATGCAGGATAGCTACCAAAAACAAATAACATTAAAAAATGAAATAAAATGAAAAATATTATTTATGCAATCTCCTTGTGTCTCCTCTTTTCGAATGTATCCAGTCAGGATTTTTCTTTGCCATACACTTTCAGCGGAACTCCCGACTTTAGCGTTTTAATTAAAGATTATGATCTGCAAGCTAATGATGAAATCAGAGTACTCGATGACAAGGTTGTTGAATATGCCTACGATAATAAAGGATCGCTTTATGAGTATCTCTATATCCATGTCGTTAATTATGTTAATAGCGAAGAAGCAATTGACAGAAATAATAAAATATATGTTTCATTGAGCGAGGCAAATCAATTAGTAGCATACGATTGCCGAGTTGTTTCCTCCTCAAAAGAAATAAAATTATTGGGCAAAGATGCTTTGAAAGAAGGTACCAACGATGATGGCGAAAAAGTACATTATTTTGCTGTATCCGGAGCCGAAAAAGGGAGTTTTATAGAGTATTTTTATTTAATAAAAAGAACAGCAAATATTTCAGGGAATTTCTTTGTTTTCCAAAGAGAAATACCCGTAGCCAAATCAATTTTTAAAATTATTTCGCCAAAGAATCTTGTATTTATTACTAAATCCTATAATGGCTATACCGAACTACAGACTGACACATCACTTAAAGATAAAAATTATCTTTATGCAGAATGCTCAAATATAAAACGAATTGAAAAAGAAGACTTTGCCAACGAAGATGCCAACAAAATGATGGTTATTTTCCAACTGGATTATAATACTTCTAGCAATAAAAGGAAGTATTTTAATTATGGTTTGGCTTGTCAAAATATTTTTGAAAATATTTCAGCTGCACCTTCGTCTAAAGCAAAAAAAGAAATTGAAACCATACTTAAGAAAAGTAATATTGCATATGCACGAGATGAAGAAAATAAAATTTTTAAAATTGAAGATTATGTAAAGAAAACATTCAATTTTATAGATAATCCCAATGAACAACTTAGCAATCTTGACTATATATTGAAATTCAAAGCATATAATGCTTCAGGAGGTATTAAGCTCTTTTACCACCTGTTAGAAACAGCCGGAATAGAGAATGAAATTGTACTTACTTCAAATAGATACGACGTCAGATTTGATGCAGATTTTGAATCCTGGCTCTTTTTGAATGAATATCTTTTTTATTTCCCAAAACTTCAAAAATTTCTAATGCCCAAAGCGACTGCATACAGAATAGGAATTATTCCTTATGGTTACATTAATAACAATGGCTTATTTATTCGGAAAGTAAAAGTCGGAGACATCTATACTGGTGTCGGTAAAGTGAAGTTTATACCTCCAAATACAGCCGATCACACACAGCATATAATGATTATTAATGCCAAAATAAATTCTACAATGGACAGCGTTAACGTAAACCTAAAACAAACTTATACCGGATACTATGCTCAAAGTTATCAGCCATATTTTGATTATATCGCTACCGATAAAATAAAAACATTCGAACAAGAAATTATTAATTCGATGTTTAAGGATATAACTATTAAGACACTTAATATCGAAAATAAAGGTGGCGAGAATTTGATGATAAATCCTCTGGTTATTAAAAGTGATTTCTCTTCAGGCAATTTAATAGAAAAAGCAAATGACAAAATTCTGCTAAAATTTGGCGATCTAATTGGACCTCAATCAGAATTATACCAAGAACATGAGAGAGTATTTCCAGTAGAAAATGACTTTAACAGAAACTATTCCCGTGAAATTCATTTTACTATTCCCGAAGGATATTTCATTAAAAATCCTGAAAGCCTGATAATTGTTTCACAACCCTTTTTAAACGAAGGAGATGGTAGTGGCTTTGTCTCATCGTACAAATTAGAAGGAAACGAATTAACTGTAAATATATCTGAATATTATCGACAAATTTCTTTTCCTATAGAGGATTATGAAAAATGTAGAAGTATAATTAATGCAGCAGCAAACTTCAATAAAATAGTGTTAGTTCTTGAAAAAAATAATTAAAATCTCATGAAAACAATCATTATCATTTGTGTCATTATGATCAATTCAATACTTGTTATTGGACAAACAAAATATGAAAAAGCAGACACCCTATACCATTTACATAAGTATAAAGATGCTTTAAAAGAAATTGAAGCAGACATTTCTGAAAGAGGCTTTCTAGAAGATAATGCAGTATTAAAAACCAAAATCTTAATGTATGTCGATGGAGATAAATGTTTCGAAACAATTCAGGCAGCTATCAGTGCTTTCCCAAATTCAGCTATGGTTTACCACGAACGGGCACTCATATATTTCGAAATGCGGGATTTTGTAAATAGTGTCATAGACGATACCAAAGCTCTAGAATTATGTCAGAATGACTCATTAAAATTCGATATTTTATTAAGCAGAAGCAGTGTTTACCACTATATGGGGCAAATCGAAAATGCCATCACTGACTGCAGGAAAACATTGGAATTAAAACCAGATAACATATACATATTAAATAACTTATCCACAATATTGTTCGACCAAGGAGAAAGCGTTGAGTCTGAAAAACTATTATTAAAAATCAAAGAAATTAACCCCAAATTTATGGGTGCATACATTAATTTGGGTTATCAAAAATTACAACTAGGCAAATATGAGGAAGCGGAAAAGTATTTGCAGGAAGGAATAAAAGTTAATTCAGAAGATGCCTTTTTACTCAACAACCTTGGCTATATTCAACATAAATTGGGAAGAAGCAAAGAAGGGATTTCAAATATTAATAAATCTATAAAACTCGTCCCTAAAAACTCCTACTGCTATAGAAATCTTGCTTTAATTTACTTCGATATGAACGAAAAAGATAAAGCTTGTGAAAACGCCCAAAAAGCACTCCGATTACACTTTTCAGATATGTATGGGACAGAAATGAAAGAGTTTACAGAAAAGCATTGCTTATAGCAGTTAAGAATAATCTGAAACCTACTAACGCAATACCTTTCTGGCAAAGGCTACTGTAAAGTACGACATCATAAAGACGCCAATAAACGCTTCAAGATTTGCCACGAATTTCAAGACCCCGGTCGGAGAACAATCACCATAACCAACAGTTAAATAAGTGATTCCACTATAATACATGGTGTCTAAAAATCGAGTTATTTCGGAGGCATCAGCAGAAATACAATTAATACCTGTTTCGAAAAAGAAAGGAAGTATATATTGAATGATGGCAAGTGCCAAAAAAGTTACCAGTACACTTAAAAGAACTCTTAAAGGAGAAGTTGCAAATAAACCCATACGATCAAATACCCATAGTTTGAACCAATATAATGGGTAATGCAAAAAAGCTTTGCCTTTCTTTTCTTTTATTGATTCTTCAAGAATAGCTTTAGCTTCGCAACGTTTAAATTCAATATAAGCCAAATCTTCATCATCGTATCTGCCAATTTTATTGAAGTTCTGTTTTAAAATTCTGAATTGATCGGCCAGTTTGCGGTTATCTGAATTTTTAATGAAAATAATCTGTTTAAGAGCATTCTCTTTCCAATCCACATTAATCTGGCCTAAAAGTCTCATCCCGGCGATATCAAGTGAATCGATATTAATTTTAAAATCATAGGGAGTCATATCCACAACATCTCTGACAATAGTATCGGTTAGATCCAGATAAATACTTCGGGCAATCCTCAAATCAAGATAACTGTTGATCTGACAGGATTTAAAAGAAATATTGTTAAACTCTGATTTATAAAAAGAAACATTTCCATAACCAAAAATTGACTTGTCGAAAAGTAAGTCGCTATTTGGCATAACCATATTTTCAAAATTCACATTCCCATTGCCAAACAAAGTGCGTTTAAATTGCATTTTGCCTTCTTTCATGACACATGCTTCAAAATTCAAATCGCCATCACCAAATTCTGATCGGTTGAAAGTTAATTTGCAATTATCAAATTCTATCATGTGAAAATCAAGATTTCCTGAGCCAAATAAGGTTCTCTCAAAACTAATGTTGCCATTATGAAAATGGGTAAAATGAAAATCTACATCACCTTTGCCAAACTCAGCTCTGGAAAATGACACATCACCATCCCCGAAAGAGGTATTAATAAATGACACATGACCATCACCAAACATAACGGCAACAAAAGAAACGTCTTTATCTCCAAAACGAGTATAATGAAAATCTTTTATGCCTTCTCCAAATTCCGATCCGTTAAAAATAATTCCACCTGCAACCAAATCTGCCTGCGAAAAATCTAGATTACCGTTACGAAAAATGCAATGACTGAAATTCGCACTACCCTCTTCAAAAATAGCTCCTTGAAAAGAAGTTTTTCCATGTAAAAACTCCGTATTTTTAAAACTAACGGATTCATCTTTAAAAATAGCAAAGGAAAAATCGTTGACTTTAAGCGAATCGAAAACAGAACCCACAGCAGAAAATTGACGAATTTCAATGAGCGTGTCAGCACTCATTCCATGCTTTTTCCTATAAGTACTCAGTGAAAAGTCATTTACATAACAGTGACTTAGATTAAGACACTCGCCTTTCTCAATAGCACTATAAATCTCATCATTAGTCAAATATCCTCTGTAGAGTTTTTCTGAAATCTGTCCATTGGCGTTAATAAAACTAATTATCGCCATTTGATTAGAGATCGTCTTATCTTCTATTATAAATGCTTCAGGAACAATTTCTACTTTATACTGAATCCAGGTCTCTGACATGACAAATATTTTGAACAAATTTCATATTTTTTTTTTAAATCTGAACAATTCACAAAAAAAAACGTATAAGATTACAAACAAACACTTTAATATTATGAAAGTGTTAACGATTATCATAAAAAAAAGGTTATTCATAACCTTAGCTATCTGCACTTTAGCATTTTCAACATTATGGTCGCAGGAAAGCAAAAATACTATTCCATGCAGTACCGTAAAAAAATTGGTAGCCAAAGGAAATCTTGAAATTGTACTATTTCAGAGCGATGAAGAGGATTTATACATTCATGCTCCTACGAATATTTCTAGAAATATCAAGTCGGAATTTAAGGATGGCACCTATACCATTGTTAACTCCAATCCCTCGTCTACCCCAGCTAAAGTGATTTTGGTGGTTCAGGATTTGAATGTGGTAAAACTTACAGGTAAAGCAAAAATTGAGACGCCTACCAATGTAAATTTCAGCGATTTGAGCATAACCATGGCAGACGAAGCTTCGGCAACGCTTTTTATCAGTTCATCCGAACTAAAACTTAATGTAGTTGGGAACGGAAATCTTCATCTTTCTGGAGATATTGACACTTTACGAATTAAGACAGATAATAATTCAGAAATATCATTGGATATAAAATCTTATAAAATATATGCCTCCCTCAAAAGCGAAAGTGAAATAATGATAGAAGGAACTGTATTTACGCTGTTTGCCGAAATGTTTAATTTCTCTACATTAGATAACACCGTTTCTCAAACAGGAACCTGTATTATTAATACTTTTGATAACAGTATGGCCAGAATTAAAGGAGACGACAAATTACTTTTACAGGCTAAAGACCGATCCAGTATTATTTACAAAGGAACAGGTAAAGCGGAGGTCACTTTAAAAGACAAGGGAGCAATACTGAAGCCAGATACTAAAAAAGAGAAGAGTCTGGCGACTCAAAAAAACTAAGAAGCAGCTATTTTACTTAATTTCTGAAGTTGTTCATCAACTTTAGTCAGCAATTCACTGGAAATGGTGTTAAAATGAGCCTTAATTTGTTTCTTCTCGCCTTCTGCAGGAACATTATTAACTCTGGCCATCAGATCATTTCTTAATGCAATTACGTCGTTTAGAATGCTCATAATTTCATCTTCTTTTTTACCTGTATGCAGATGTAAAAATAAGAAACAATCAGATACTACTTCACCGGTCAGATAATTTATATCCTTCTTAATATCCCTGATATTTGCCATAGCTATTTTTTTTTACAAAGATATAGTTCAGGTTTAAATAAACAAAACGATTTTCGATTGTTTACAAATATTATTACAATTTAAATAAATCAATTATTTACTTTGCAGAAAAAAAGTGAGACTTGCTTTTCCTGTCATTTATTTACTTATTCTGATCTTCCTGACAGATTTTTTGTCTATAAGATACCTACTTTTGATTTTTAGAAAGAAATGCATAAGCTTACGCTTTAGATTGACTATCAGCATCATACTTTCATCTATCTTTCTAATATTAGTACTATATATTAAATGGGAAACTGATCGTTCGGTTATCCTCCCCTATGCATTTCTTTTTCAGTTATTCTCTGTTTTTATTTTCTTTTATGTCCCCAGAATCCTGCTGATAGTTTTTGGATTTATATACGATTTGCTTTTCTTCATTAAAAAAAGATGGGTACCCAAATCCATACTTATTTTTGGCTTTTCGATGTCTACTTTGCTTAGTTTGATAATTTTACATGGGATATTTATTGGCAGAGATATGTATCAGGTTAATAAAGTGGAAATTCCAGCTAATATCCCTCAGGCATTTGACGGACTAAAAATTGTTCAGATTTCAGACCTGCATTTGGGAAGCTATGGGAACAATCGCAAACCTTTATCAGAAGCCATCCGGATAATCAACGAACTGAATCCCGACATGATAGTTTTTACCGGTGATATTGTCAATAATTATGCACTTGAAACAATACCATTTATCGACGTATTTAAACAACTAAATAAACCTCCTTTGGGTATGTTTGCCGTTCTTGGGAATCACGATTTCAGCGATTATTCCAGTTGGTCTGATGAAAATAAAAAACAGAAAAACAGTGCTTTGATAGAAGAATTTTTGAAGAGTTCGGGATTCCAGGTTTTGCGTAACAAATACCAATTCGTTTTCATCGAGAAAGATAGTTTATGCATTGCTGGCGTTGACAACTGGGGCATTCCGCCATTCAAAAAATATGGCAATTTACCTAATGCTATGACAGATATCGATGAATCTAGTCCGGTGATATTGCTAAGCCATAATCCCACACACTGGAGAGGTGAAGTATTAGATTATAAAAACATTTTTCTGACTCTTTCCGGACACACACATGGTATGCAGATGGGAATTGAAACCTCTTTTTTCACTTGGAGTCCTGTTAAATATATGTACAAAGAATGGCAGGGGCTTTACACCTCTAACGATCAATATTTATATGTTAATAAGGGACTTGGCTTTATTGGTTTTTCTGCCCGTATAGGGATGTATCCGGAAATTACATTAATAACGCTAAAAAAAAGAAGCCTTAATTAAGTAACTATTTCTGATGATACCTATTAATAATATTGGCTGAATCTTTAATGGAAGACTTTAGCCATTCCAGCATCACATCTTCTTTTTCATGTTCTGACAACAAGTAATTTATGTCAGAATATTTTATTTTTTGAATCAGGGTATACAAAATAATAGCGGCAGAGACGGAGATATTATAACTTTCAGTAAAGCCATACATAGGAATTTTGAGGTGTTCGTCGGCTTCACTCAGGATAAAATCTGACAATCCATGCACTTCGTTACCCATAAAGATGGCTGATTTACCTTTGTATATGTCAAAGTCGTTGAGCATGACGGATGATTTATGCGACGAGGTGGCAATAATTCGATATCCTTGGGACCGGAGAGCCGCCAATGTTTTTTTCTCGTCCTCGTATTTGTTAATATTCAGCCATTTTGAAGCACCGAGGGCAATATCTTCACTGACTTTAAACTCATTATTTTTTTCAATCACGCATACATCCTGAATTCCAAGACAATCGCAAGTTCGCAAGACCGCGCTGGCATTGTGCGACTGATAGAGGTTTTCGACCACCACTGTAAAATACCGGGTACGTTGCAATAAAGTTTTTGCAAAGAGTTCGAAGCGATTTTCGGTCGCAAACTCCGACAGGTATTGAATTAATTTAGCTTTCTCGGAAGACATACTTCACAAAAATACAAAAAAAAAGGGGAAGTAAACTTCCCCCATTTCTTTTCAGACATTAATTATTTAATGCCTTTTGAAAGGTCGCTACCGGGTTTAAAACGAACAACGGTTTTTGCAGGAATTTTAATTTCTTTTCCTGTGCGAGGATTACGACCAGTTCTTGCACTTCTTTTGGTTGTGCTGAAAGATCCGAAACCTACTAAAGCAACGCGATCACCTTTTTTCAAAGCTTTTGAAGTAGCTGTAACGAAAGCATCGATAGCTTTTTTAGCATCTGCTTTGGTAATTTTTGCATCATGTGCAATTGCATCAATTAATTGAGCTTTATTCATACCTTTTAGTTTTTTGGGTTAATAACGAAGCAAATATAAAGCACTATGGATGTTATACGCAATACTTTCGTCAAAAAAAAGCGATTTTGTTGATAAATAGGCGATTTTGTTAATATCGCACTGTGTTTTTCCTTATTTTACGGGCATTTGCCGATAAAATAATTACAAAACCCTTTCCCTACAACGTTTTTTTTAAAGATGTTTTTTATTTAAAAATTTATTTCTAGCTTTGCACTTCGAAAATATTCGAAGGAGAGATGGCAGAGTGGTCGAATGCGGCGGTCTTGAAAACCGTTGTCCGGGCGACTGGACCAGGGGTTCGAATCCCTTTCTCTCCGCACCCCAAAAAATAAATCCCCATGATCGCAGATCTTGGGGATTTTTATTTGAAATAGGTTTCGTTGAAAGCTTTGCTTTCATAAGAAAACGATTTCAAATAAAAATAATTTGCGCAGCAAATTGATTTTTTGGGGATGTAGGACGCCCTTCCGGGGATCACGGCCGAGAAAAGCGAGGACGTAATCCCTTTACAATAATATATTATAGATCATTTCAACAAGGAAATGCAAAGCAAACGATTTTATTCAGGGAATGGAAGATCAGAGTGATTTATGAGTTTTTGGATAAACCGTAACGGTCAGCATTAAGAACTTTGTCGAAGCCATTGCTTTTATCGCTTATTGGTACACGATTTTATAATCTTACCAAAAACTTTGTTCCTCATTTTCCAATAATATGAGTCTCCTGTTTGGCTACTATTCCAAAAATCTATTTGGATTGATTTTCCAAGTGTTATTTCATAATAGACCCCTGCATTTGAATAGGCACCACCACTCTTAAGTTTTAATTCCAAAATCTTTGCAACAAAATTAGCAATGGTAGCCTCATCATCTTCTGATAAAACTACACATGTGTCAACAAATATTGCTCTAGAATCATCATTTACCATTGAAGTATTATATTCTGAAACTACAATATCTTCACAATTAACAGAATCAATTATAATTCGTGCGTCAAGTTTTGATTCAAAATTATTCGTTTTTCTGTAGATGCAAATTTTTTCCCTATGCCCACCATATTCACCACAATCTGTTGCTTCTACAAAAATCTTTAGAGTATCATTGATTTCAATATTTGAAAGTGCAGAATTATCTTCTATTGTCCAAATTTTATTTACTTCAGAATTATTATCATTTTCCTTTGCATTATTTGAACATCCAATGCATCCTATAAGTAAGACTAGTACTAAAGTACGAATCTTCATCACAAAATCTTTAAATGTGTACCAACGTTGGAGACTATACGCAGAAGCGGATTGCAGACAACTGATATTATTTGTTGTTTTCATTTATTATAAAAGTTATTTCGTCAAGCAATTCCTCTTTGCTATTTGGCCTGACCGCATACACATTATAAAAGATTACTTGATCATTTGATTCTAATTTTTCAAATTCATTTTTAATCATAGAGTTAAATGATGCTCCGACAATATCACTAGTGTAAATGGGCTTATTATTTCTATTTATTTTCACCGAGTACTTTGTGATCTTATATCTAATATCATAGTCAAATGACTCTATACTTGCACTTATTCTGGTTTGAGCGCATAATAAATTTTTGTTTATCCTTCCTCCACTCATACCACAAACAAGAATATTTGGCTTTGGAACGCTTTTTACTCGGAACTCCCATTCGCCAATAAATATTGTATCCTTGTGAAAAAGTTTAAAAACTGAAATATTAGCTCTACCAACTTTATTAGGAATTGAAAGAAACTTACATGAATCCCCTAACACCAATATTCCATTGTCAGATTCCACGAATATTGAATCACAGCTGGTATTTTCAATCACGATTGAAAGCAGATTGTCAATGTCTGCATATAGCACATTCATTTTAAGGTTTGTCACAGTATATGTCTGACAATATCCCTCAATGCATAAAAGACCAAATACTATTGAAATTACTTTTTTCATTTACAATTAAGCTAACGAGTCATTATTATCAACTCATTGATGTTATCTCGACCATAGATAGGACTATGTTTAGATATACGCAAAACACAACTGCGAATTATCCCCTTGTTATAATTTTTCATCTATCAGAATCAATTTTACCAAAAGTAAACAAATCACAAATATAAAACAAGTTCTTAATGATCTTTTGTCCAATTTGTTTCACATTCGTCTTCTTTAATTAGATTTTATAGTTTCATTCAGAAAAGTATTAGCATTGTCCTTGATTTTAGGTTTTCATTTAATCCACAAATCAATTGTCCAATCAAGCAGTTCAGGAAAGAATATGTATAATTTACAACTCACATTGTTATTTTTCATACCTTTGAGAACAGGAATTGAATAATTGGACTTCAACGGGCAAAATTTTCTTTAAATGCATATTTTTTTATACAAACAATTGAGATATATGTCTTTTAATAAATCACATATGAGAAACTTTTTTTATTTATTTTTAATAATTTTGATTGTATCTTGTTCTAATAGCCAATCAAAAACTTTAAAAAAAAGAAATGTGTGTAAATCTAATTTGAGAGAGATAAAAGCGATGATAAATTGTATTGAATATGATAGCTTGCTTGTTCGTTACTATAAAGAGAAAGATAAAAATCCTTTGGGGACAATTTTAAAGATAGACAGTCTTATTAATGCTTATAGAATTGAGAAAGAATCACCTAATTTTATTTGGGATTGTAATTTTGAGAGTGAGTTTTATTATTTAAAAGCTGAGATACTTTATAAGTTAGGTTTGTACGAGAATTCCTTACAAAGTTTGAAAATGAGTAAATATAGATGTTGCAAAAATGCACTCGCAATGGCATGTAACTTCACAAAGCTTTCTATGCATGACAGTGCTAAAGCATATATTGATAGCATTGGGTTTGGCTATTATATTTATGATTATGCATTAGGGAATTATTATGAAACAATTAAGAATAAAAGCAAAGCACTTGAAATTTATAATAGTATAAAGAATGATAAGTGCTGTAAACATTATGTCTATTATAATTTAGCTATTAGTCGAATTGAAGAACTTGAAAAAAATAATCCAAAATTATTAGACGAAATATATTTTGAAACAGGTAATCCAAATTTTGAAGTTTGTGATTCAGATGATGAAAATAGAGATAAAGTATTTGAACTTTTATCTCAGATTGAAGAAGTGAAAAATGACCCGGAATGTAACGGTAAGTGGATTTATGAAGGCCCTTATGAGAATGGCAAAAATTATTATTGGGCAAAAGTAGGTAAAGGCATGGTTGGTGTAAATTTTAAAACAAAATATGATTTTATTATTTACAAAGAGACCTTTGATATAATGTATTATGATACAATCAAAAACGATTTTATTAGCTTGGAAGAATGGCGAAAACATGGTATAAAATAGCAAAAAAAGCTCACAGTTCTTATGAGTAGAAATTTGACCGAAAATTGTGAAATTGAAAAATGTGCTTATTACATTAAATACTATTCAATAAAAAACAAGTAATGATTTTCGTTGCCATCTACTTCGTATTTGGGCGTAATTGATAATAAATCAATAATATTGGGGTTACTAATTTTCAAATAATCATATTTTTCATTAATTATTTCATTACTCCTGTTCTTCATTTGAATTTTTCCAAAAAAGCTTTCCCAATTACCAATACAAAGGGTTTCTCTAGGAGAAATAATTAACATATTTGTATCAGGGTTGTCGCCATAACTTCTATATAATTCTAAATCACTATCAGTACTATTTACAACCAAAATACAATCTTCATTCGAACAACCTTGAAGTACAAAACATGTTGAAATAAGCAAAGCAAGAATCAAATTATTCTTTGTCATAATATTTATTTTGGCGGTATAACGTTTTAGTTTAAAACTTATTATACAGCGGTATAGATTTGCAATTTAATATAATTCACTTGGCAAGTGAAATGATTTATGAGTTTTTGGATAAACCGTGGCGGTTCGGTGTAGATTTTAGTAGCGGATTTCGTTTCTTTCATATTTCTATTTCAAATATAGTCCATTTGCCCTTTTTATTTTTACCTCAGAGTATGTGCTAGTAATTATAAATATTTGAACAAATTAATTTCTGTTTTTATATTTGGACTATGATTGTACACATTATTTCTAAAAAAATCTTTTAATAATGAGATATCATCCGAACTGATTTTCTTAAATAAAGATTCTGACATAGCCCAAAACTCTAATCGCATTGTTATTAAATCACTTAACTCTTTAAAAACTTCATTTCTTGTTCCATTCTTTAAACGAAGAAGCAAATCCATTGTCCATTTACATATAAAGCCTTTGTGATATCCTACAATTACAATTGATTCTTCTCCTTTCGGAAATATATTTATAAATGATGTTGTTAACGGTCTATTCTGCTTTTTCTTCCATGTTTCAAAGCTATTATCCGCTGGAATATCCAATTCTCCAATTGTCAAAGGTACTGATATACACATTTCAATATTTGGGATTGTAATTGTTTCAAAATGAAAATTACAATAGTCATGTGTAATAATTGCTTTTTCAAATTCATTTTTAAAATATTTTAAACTCCATATTCCAATTTTATATCCAACTAACATAACATCATATTGATGCTTTAGGCCAATTGGTGATAAATCATAGATTTCCTTTATCCATTCAGAAGCGATTTCTTTTCTTCTAATTTCCTGACATAAACCTCTATAACTAAAAAGAGTTTGCTGTATTTTTCTGTTAAAATTTAAGTTCGTATTTACCTCAATCGGTTTAAATATTTCTGAATCATGGAATTTACAGAAACCCATAAAAGTATAAACATCATTTATTCCTATTAACTTAAAATCTAGAATTCCTTTGTTTTTTAATTCAAAAGGATTTGGTGGACATTGTTCAATTAAATGATTATTAGTTGAAATTTCTCTTAAAATCCCATTCTTTTGAAGTACATGGGATTTTATTGCGATATTATTACATTTATGAAACATACAAGTGCGAGCCTTCTTTTCAGAATTCTTCATTGCCATTAAAAAAGCTTTATTAAGTTCTTGCATTTGATGGTAAATTACTTGAGTTTAATGGTTATTATCTTCTTCTCTGTCTTTTCATTTACATTCATTATCCAAATTAATGTGGCCTAGAATGTTAATAATTATAAAACGTTGCTATCTAGCAGAGTGGTTATTATTTTTTAGCGTTTGTTTGGTACTTTTGCTTTAATTCCATTTGTACTCATAAGTAATTTTCTTTTGTAATTCCTGGTAATTGAATGTCTCTTGTGTTGTAATTCTGCCTTGCTTGTCAAAGGTATATTTGTTAGTTGTCATTTTTCCGTTTGCAGAAGTTACTTTAACTGTTTTCTGCCTGTCAAAAAGTCTAAGCTCCATATAATAAAGTGCATCACCATAAAGTAGGTTCCCAACCAATAGGTTTTTGAATAGGTCTTTACTGTCGAGAAATTCTATTTCCTTTAGTTTGCTATCTTTGGATATCGTTAATGTATTACCCTTTACTTCGTAATGAATGGTAGTTTTCTCATTCCAATCATATCGAAAAACGCTCCATTTTATCTCTGCTGTATCCTTGTTCCATATGATAGTGTCAGTTTTATACAACTCAATTTTATCTTTGAAAAAGTAGCTATTACAAATCATTGAATTACCAGAAAGGTCACAAGTGGTCATGGACTGTTTTTTTTGCTTTGAATTAAATCTGACTATTTTCAAAGGAAGTCCATTTACAAAGTATGCCTTAAATGACTCTTCAGGTAACAATGAGTCTAAACTAACAGTGAGATTGCCTGCAAGAATCATAGGAACTCTTTCATCTTTCTTTCCATTAGCAAAGTTCCAACTTTTCTTGGCTGCATCTCCTATTAACACTGTGTCGCCTATTAATTCTTCCTCTATGTAGCCTATCAATTTTACAGTATCTCCATTATCATTTGATATAATCGTCCATTTGTCGCAGTCCATGAACTTTTCTAATTTGGTTTTCTCTCTGATTATGGTGTAATCAGTTTCCTCGATAATGGTCGTGTCTTGAATTTTAGAAGTTATTCTTTTAACGCAAACAGAGTTTTGATTGTCATGTCTGACATATATAATTGTTTCGTTATTCGTGTACTTTCGCTCTATTTTATATGGATTCCCGTGTTTGTCAAAGTAAGTTGCATCCACTGAAAGGTCTTGGGAATAACCTGTCAAGGAACTAATGATAAAAGTCCATATTACGAATTGTCTTTTCATTTCTTCTATTATCCTTATTGAAGTTTGAATGGAGTCCATTTAGCTTCAACTGATTCTCTTTCTGCTCCAACTCCAACGGGCATTTCAAACAAATCATTCACAGTTTTATCCAATTCAACAACTTGCTTCAAAGAAATAATCTTAGCATTTTCTTCTGTATGGTTATCATTCCCACATAAGAACTGCCAGTCTCCATCTGAGTCATGAGTTACATATAAAATAGGTTCTCCTGCTAAAACATGATTGCATGTAAAAATCGCTTTGTTTTCCGAATCTTTGAACTTGAATTTATTTTCAGTATTTTTGTTTTGTCCGAATAAATTAAATATGCTCATGGGAATCAATGTCGTTAGTAAGACTTGTTTAATCATTTGGTTGTATTTTCTTCCTTAGTGTCTTTTTTGCCTTTCTCAGCTTTATTGCGGTCTGTATTTTCTTAAATCTCCAATTTACATCAAATTTTTCTTTGTTGTCAAATAAGTATTACCAAATTCAAGCATTCGTTCAATAAAATCCGCAGCATTTTCAGGATTGGATTCGGCTATGTAATAGTAAATCGCCTCCAAAGCTGTCAAAGAGGAAGAGCGCCACTTCAAATTTATTTTCTTTTCTGCCATTTTTTTAAGTCTGCACGTACCTGTTCTGTAGTAAATTCTGTCTTATCATTTTCCATTTCTTCCAACATAAGATTTACTTCCTTCTCAGTTGCCGTGCGGCCAGATTTAATCCAGTCGGCTCCAGTAATTGTTTTTTCAATACTTACATCTTTTACATACGAAATGGTTTTTAAAAACTTAACCAGTTTCTCAGCCAGTACTGAATCTGCTATAGTTACTTTGATCGTAGTCATAATATCTATTGTACTACAAAATTACAATAAAGTCAGGACTAATTCAAGTGTAAACTTAAGAATTGTTTTCTTTATGTGTGAAATCAATTCATATTATCGTACAATGATTACTGCCATTAGAAAGTTAATGGAGGAATTACCCTCCAGTGATTCAGAAAGGGCTTTGCGACGCAATGACGTTATTCCTTAGAAATTAAGCAAAAGGTTCTCGGGTATACTTTATTATGAGTAGACCCTACTAAAATTCAGAAAAAGTTGATTTACCGTAATCTCTTTCAAATCATTTAAAAATTACAGATTTCCTCCAGATTCATTTTGTATTTTTGTTTCATGAAAATTCTACTGATAGAAGATGAACATGTGCTGGCTGAATCAATTAGCAAGTTTCTCACACAGGAAGGATTTTTATGCGAATTGGCAAAGACCTACGAAAGTGGCATAGAAAAAGTATGTATCTACGATTACGACTGTGTTTTAGTAGACATTACCCTACCCGATGGTAATGGCTTGCAAATCCTGAAAAAGCTCAAAGAAATCAAGCCCAATACGGGTGTCATAATTATTTCGGCCAAAAATTCGCTCGACGACAAACTAACAGGTCTCGATCTCGGTGCCGACGATTATCTGACCAAACCCTTTCATCTGGCTGAGCTCAATTCGAGAATAAAATCCCTTATCCGAAGAAGAAAATTTGAAGGAAAATGTGATATCCTTTTCGAAGAAATCAGAATAATTCCCGAGAGCCAAACAGTTTTTATTCAGCAACATGAAGTAAAACTAACGCGTAAAGAATACGAACTTCTACTGTTTTTTATCGTCAATAAAAACCGGACTATTTCAAGGGAATCGCTGGCCGAACATATTTGGGGTGATGATGCCGATCTCTCAGATAGTTTCGATTTTCTATACTCCCATATCAAAAATGTCAGAAAAAAAATTGAAGAAGCCGGAGGCCTCAATTATATCCAGACGGTTTACGGAATTGGTTACAAATTCTCAACCACATGAAACTACATACAAAAACGACCTTATTGTTTATTCTGGTCACTTTAAGTCTTTTCCTGGCTGGTGGATTCATCTTTTATTTTCAGCTCAAATCTACAGTTGACGAAGAAGTCACAGAAGACCTATATCTTGCTAAAGAGAATGTATTGAGAATGATCAAAGACAATGGTGATCTTTCTGAAAAGCAATTTCTTTTCAGAGGAAATTTCTCTGTGGATAAAGAAATAAATGGCTCTAGCCTTATTCATGATACCCTCCTTTTCGATGAAAACGAAAACGAATACCTTTTGTACAGAGAACTTGTTTTTCCTGTTAGAATCGACAACAGTGATTCTACGATAAAAATCAGTCTGCCGCTTTTCGAGTCAGACGACCTGATTGAATCCATAGGTTTTTCCATTTTGATCATCTCTATACTATTGGTAATTACATTATTCATCATCAGTGGATTCATTTCGTTCAAGCTATGGAAACCCTTCTACAAAACCTTGCAAGCTATAGAGCAATATCAAGTCCGGAATCAAACACTCCTGATGTTGCCAAAAGTAAAAACACAGGAATTTGCCAAACTCAATGAAGTAATCTCTGCTATGAGTATAAAAATTGAGGAAAATTTTCAGCAACTCAGATCTTTTACAGAAAATGCATCGCATGAGATTCAGACACCCATCACCGCAATTAGAATTGAGACAGAACAGCTTATGCAGAATACTCAGTTATCAGAAAATGAATTAAAATTCATTCATCGCATTCACAATTCAGCCATAAGACTTGGAAAAATGAATGAATCCCTGCTACTGCTGGCTAAAATTGGCAACGACCAATTTCCACAGACTGAAACATCATTTTCCACAATTTTGGAGGATAAACTCGAAAGTTATCAGGACAGAATTCTTCTAAAAAACCTGCAACTCACAAAAGAAATTAACGGCCATGTTGTTGTTCATTCTTCCACCGAGCTTGTAGGCATATTGATTTCTAATCTTCTTTCAAATGCCATACGTCACAATTCGCCCGGGGGACTAATCCAGATGGAACTCACAGCTAATCAATTTATAATACAAAATTCCGGAAAGCCATTGCCTTTCGAAAAAGAAAAACTCTTTCAGCGCTTTGTAAGAGATATTGAAACGACAAATTCTACGGGATTGGGTCTGGCCCTTGTTAAAGATATTGCCGAAAAAAATCGCTGGAGTATTCAGTATGAATATATTGATAACAGGCACATTTTTACCCTTAATTTCGGGTCCGAAAAACAAAACAATTTATCATGAAGCCATTTTTTTTAATCCTATTTTTACTTGCTTCATTTTATGTCAAGTCCCAATCGTCACTTAATATTACTGTGCTTGACAGTATTACCCGTGAGCCTCTGATAGGCGCCACAGCCTTGCTTTTATCAAACGGACAAGGCAGCATAGCTGATTTGAATGGCAACATACAGTTAAAAGACATTCCCAATGGCGAGCAAACAATACGAATTTCGTTTGTAGGCTATAATGCGCTTGAAATCAAAAGAATTTTCCCCATAAAAGAAAAAAGTCTGATGCTGCTTCTTTCATCGTCCACCAATGAAATTGAAGAAATCACCATTTCCGTTACCCGCACAAATTCGAGGCTGGAAAATTCTTCTCTTAAAGTGGAGGTCTTGGGAAATGATGACATGAATGAAGAAAACACCATTAAACCCGGAAATGTGACCAGTCTTTTGGGAGATGTGTCGGGAATTCAATTACAGCAAAGCTCTGCTGTGAGCGGAAACACCAATGTTCGCATTCAGGGACTTGAGGGAAAATACACCCAAATTTTGCGCGACGGATTGCCTCTTTACGAAGGATTTTCAGGTGGATTTGGCATTATGCAGGTCCCCCCGTTGGATTTAAAGCAAATCGAAATCATTAAAGGATCTGCTTCTACTTTATATGGAGGTGGGGCTATCAGCGGTATTATCAATTTTGTTTCAAAGACCCCATTAAACGAACCGGAAGGTATTATCACATTAAATCAATCCACACTCACTGAGACAAATATAAACGGCTATTACTCAAAAAAAACAGGAAAAATAGGAACAACGCTTTTCTCTGGGGTCACCCGACAAAATGCCGTAGATGTGAATAAAGATGGTTTTTCGGATGTTCCGGAACTATATTCCATGATTATCCACCCCAGAATGTTCTATTATTTCAACGAAAACTCCACACTGGCCCTTGGATTGTCAACTATTTTCGAAAACAGAAAAGGGGGCGACATGGAAGTATTAAAAAACCTGAGTGATTCCATGCACAGTTATTTTGAAGAAAACAATTCAAAACGCTATACGGGTGATTTTAATTACAATCACAAAACGCAAAATAAAAATTCGTTGAATCTAAAAGGTAGTGTCAGCCTTTTCGACCTGATTAGCAGCAGTAACAGTCAGTGGTTTGGAGCCAAACAGATCAACAGTTATGGCGAAGCATCGTACCTTATCCCCAGGGATAAAAACGACTTCATTTTTGGCTTCAACTATTGGGGAGATCAATTTATTCCTCATAAAGCCGACACATTGAAATTCAGTGGTTATACAAATAATTGTATGGGTTCGTTTGTCCAGAATACTTTCAAATGGAATGACAAATGGTTTGTTGACGCAGGATTACGAGTCGATTACCACAATAAATACGGATTTTTTGTATTACCACGCCTTGCCGGACTTTATAAAATAAACAAAAGCTGGTATTCCCGTATTGGTGTTGCTATGGGATTTAAGACGCCCGAAATTCTTAGTTCGGGTATCCGGGAAGTAAATCCCTATCTGATTCTACCTTTTAGTGTAGATATCAAATCGGAAAGCTCTGTAGGTGCTAATATTGAGCTAAACTATACAGCGCAAATTGCTAATAAAATAACGTTGCTTGTAAATCAGGCATTTTTTTACACTCAGATTGAATCGCCCATCATCATTTCGTCTGATTCTACCGGCTACTTCAGTTATTCCAATGCTACAAAGCCTATCATTACGAAAGGAAGTGACACTTATATCAGAGCTTCGGTAGAAAACTGGGAACTTTATCTGGGATATACCTTTACTCAAGCAGAACAAACATATAATCCCGAGCAAAAATACATTACATATACCCCACGCCATCGGGCAGCCGCCACCCTGGTCTATGAAATTGAAAACAAGTGGCGGTTTGGCTTCGAAGGTTCCTACAACGGATCACAATACAGAGACGATGGCAGAAAACAAAAGATTATGTTTTTCTGGCAGCTATGATTGAAAAAAGATTGGGAAATGTCAGCATAGTTCTCAATGGCGAGAATTTACTGGATTTCAGACAAACCCGATTCGAGTCCATCATGATACCTCCAACAAACAACCCGACCTTTAAAACGCTCTGGGCACCTATTGACGGTAGAGTTATAAATCTTTCGGTGGTGTTTAAAATGTAAAAACACATGTGATTATAGTCCCAAATTAATGATAAAACCTAAAAAAAGACTTTGACTATAAATCCAGACTTTCTACAGAATGCTGTACTACTTTTGAAATACAAACTAAAAAAAAATACGATGAGAAAACTAATTTTCCTTACTCTGATTGCAACAACTGTGAGTTGTGCTTACAGTCAAAAATTGAAAGACAACGAAGTACCAGCATTGGTAAAAAACAAACTTACTTCGGTTTATCCTAATCTGTCTGACGTTAAATGGGAAATGGAAGACGGTAAATACGAAGCAGAATTTGACGTCAATAAGGTTGAGACCTCTGTTGTAATTGATGCCACGGGAAATCTGTTAGAAACCGAAACAGAAATTGAACCTTCTGCTCTACCCCAAACCATTCAGACGTATTGCGCCCAAAATGTCCCCGGAAAAAAAATTAAAGAAGCAGCAAAAATTGTCGACGCTGCTGGCAAGATTAGTTATGAAGCTGAAATTGATAAAGCCGATTATTTGTTCGATTCCGCAGGAAACTTTATTAAAAAAGAAGTAGAACAAGAAAAGGACAAAGAGGATTAGAACTCGTACAAAAAAGGCTGTCTAAATTTCGAGACTGCCTTTTTTTCAACTATGATGATCGGCAAAGCGCCACCAGGCCAATGTCCCCAGATATCCAGCCAGACACGTCAAAACGAGAATGACATAACTTATAGGAAAAAGTTGCATTCCTTCAGTACCTTCCGGAACGGTGTTTAAACCAGGTATGGCCCAGGGAAAGAAGGCACCAAAGCCAGCAATGGCGATAAACTGTGACAATATTAAAGTGATAATGACAAATCCAATAGGAACAATGATTCCTCTGCCATAGCCGGCAAAAAAGGCTACCGGTGTGATTAAAAGCAAAGTCATAAAAGAGGTTACAAAATATTTGGTCATGCCATGTACAAAAACTTCGTGCGACCAGCCCGAAATACCGACCCACTTGCCCATCATGAGGCCCACCGCGATTAATATCACCGAAAGAAATAGGCACCAGACAATAGCGACCAGAAATTTTGCAGTAACAATATAAGAGCGGGAAATGGGAAGAGCAATGAGGTCTTTCATTGTACGCTCACTATGCTCCCGGCCAAAAATCCAGGCAGCTACAAAACCGTAACCAATGAGACCAATGGTGGCAACTGACTGATGAAGTATACCAAAAAAAGCAGGCCAGTCGGCATTTCCGAACAGAGAAGCTTTGGCTGCAATCAATCCCATTTTGGCAGATATCTCCGGATGCCGCACGACATAAATCATTAAACCCATCATCATGGGAATAAAAGTGAAGAGTACAATGGTTATCCACAGCATTTTAGAATGACTGACTTTTTTGTACTCACAACAGAAAGCTACATAGATATTTTTCATTTTGCACCTCCTTTTATTCCTATCGTTCTTAAAAAATATGATTCCAGATCCTCTTCCACTACATTCAGCATGGTGGGAGGAACTCCTTTATTCACCAATAGGGTCGCAATTTCGTCGGGGTTTGCAATGGCCGATTCGCTTTCGAGTTCAAACATATTATCGTGAATTTCTTCACATATTAAGTTATTCTGAAGCAGAACTTCCCTTGCCAAAATATTATTTTTTGTTTTGACTCTGAGGCGTTTTTTACAGAGTTGTTCAAGGTGTTCTGAATTGATTTCCTTTATTAATTTTCCTTCGTGTATAATGCCTATACGGGTTGCAAACCTCGAAACTTCGCCGAGAATGTGGCTAGAAATAAATACCGTGACTCCCTGATCCTTTGATAAACTGGTCAGCAATTCACGTATTTCATAAATCCCCGCAGGATCGAGTCCATTAGAAGGTTCGTCTAAAATTAAAATTTGGGGATTGTGTATCATGGCTTTGGCCAAACCCAAACGTTGGGCATTTCCCAAGGACAAATTTTTAGCTTTACGATGGGCATATTGGGTGAGATTTAATCGGTCGATTATGGCATCAACAACATGCTTATCGTCAAGAAACCTGAGTCTTCGCACAATCTCCAGATTCTCCCTGACCGTCAACTCTGAATAAGCATAGGGGACCTCCACCAGATAACCTATATCTTTCCACAAATTGGTATTTCCAGCATGGACTTTCATCCCATTAATATGCGCTGATCCCGAGGTGGCATTAATCATCCCCAGCAACATACGTATCGTTGTGGTTTTTCCGGCACCATTGAGCCCCAGAAAGCCATAAATTTCGCCTTTCCTCACATGAAGCGATAAGTCCGATACTGCCAACACATCCTTGTACTGTTTTGACAGTTTTTCCGTAGTGATAATTTCTTCCATTTTTAAATTTTTTAATTCAATATCAGCTCTTTCATTACAAACCGAACATTCGGTCTGTAATAGATTAAAAAAAAATTATGTCTTAAGTCCGTTATACAGCGTATTGAATGCAGGCAGCAAAAAATCGCGGTAAGTACTCGATTTATCTGTATTCATGTATCTGATAAAAACGCCGTCGTTACAATATAAAAAAAGTTCAGCAATCTCTTCGTCGGTAGACTTCGATTTTATCTCCTTCTTTTTACGGGCGGTTGCAATCACTTTCTTCCACGCCTCTACATCCTTTGTATGCATTTGAAATTCCAAATCCAAAAATTCAGGAAAACGACTAATGGCTTCGAACATAATAAGGAAGAAGTTGAAAGAAATAGTATGTTTTTCAGACAAGCCAAACCACTCGTTCATTTTCAGTATAGTTGAACTCGTGTTATCAAGGTAATCCGTGTAAAATGCTTTCAGTGATTGCTGATTCAATTTCGAATAATCAATAGCTCCCATAGCAAAGAAAAGTCCGGCAATTTCTTTAAATAAGGCTTCTTTACTTGTAAAATAGTGATAGAAGGCTCCTTTCGACAGACCTGAGTTCTCTACAATCTCTTTCATGGTCACCTCTTTATAACTCTTCTGCAGAAAGAGTAATAACGAAGTTTTGATAATATGCTCACGTGTATCTGTCATAAACCGACCGTTTGGTATGCAAATGTATTACTATTATTTTATCTGGCAAAATTTATTTTCGATTATTATATCGTCATCAGGCAACACTTCTGTGGTTCGTCCTTTTAGGTGCCGAAGAGCATCGAAGGCAGCCAGACGAATCACCTGATCTAAAACCATTTTAATTCCTTCCGCTGGTCTTAAGATTTGACAACTTTGTAAAAGTTGTCAAATCTCTTGCCCCATACAACATGACGGAAAAATTAAATGGTTTGTCCCCGGACGAATCGCTTGAGTTAGTCTGTTAGTCCGCATAAAGGTAAAAAAAGAAAACGTTACGGAATTCAAGACCTGCATTGAACTTCAACTGACAATTTGAACATCCGGAATCTCGTTTATAGACTCACCCCCGGCCCCTCTCTGCGATGCAAA